>JAUIHJ010000669.1 GCA_030432015.1 bacterium | reverse complement strand
CGGCGAGCACATCGAGCCAGTATCCCTTCCAGTGATCGGCCCATCGCCGATCGGCGAGCAAGCGGTCGATCGCCTCGCTGCGGCGGGTCGCCGGGCTGTCATTGAAGAACCGATTGATCTCGCCTTCCGTCGGCGTGACTCCGACGGTATCGAGCGTCACGCGGCGGAGGAAGGCGAGTTCACTCGCCAGGGGACTGGGGTCGAACTTATCGACATTGAACTGCGGCCACACGGCGCCGTCGTCGATCCAACGCCTCAGCAATGCGATCTCTTCGTCGGCTAATTGCGCGCCGTTCGGCGGCATCACGGTGGCTTCGTCGTTGGACGCGATCCGCTCGACGAGCGTGCTCTCGTCGGATTTGCCTGGAACAATGGCCGGCTCGTCGGAGTCACCGCCCGTCAGCGCGGACGTGTGATCGTCCAGTTGCAGGCCTCCCTGAGCCTTTTCGCCTTGATGACAGTCATAGCAACGCTTCTCCAGCAGTGGACGAACATCCTCGAAGTAGTCGACCGCATTCGGCTCGCTCAAACGGGATTCCTGCGCGACGGCAGCGATCCTCGCAGCGATGAAATGGTCGATGGCGTTGTTCGCGGGGAAGCCCTCGACCAACTCCGGCACGGCGACGGGTTCGGTACCCGCCAGCCATTGCGCGGCCGCGGAACGGCGCTTGTTCCAGTAATCGGCGTGGGCGTCGCGGCAGTCGGCTCGTGATCTGGCATTGACCGTCGCCAGCCATTGACGACGCTCGGCTTCGTAAGCGACCCAGCCCTCGTCGGTATAGGCCACCTGACGCTCACCAGGAGAAAGCAGTGACCATGACTCGCTCCCTTCCAACGAGATGGCAGCCACGGTCTCACCCAGTTCGGGCCTCTGTTTGTGTCTGCCGAGTACGTTGCCGAGCATGGTCTCGAGGATAATGAAGTGTTCGCCGCCCGTCGATTCAAACTCGCACCAGTCATCGCGATTGCCGGGTGGGGCAAAGCGGAAATCGGGGCCAAGATCGAGATAATCGTCTTGAACCGCCAGCGGCGTATGGCCTCCGTTCTCCGTGGGTCGCGGCGCGGTTTCCAACACCTGCGCGCCGTCGATAAACAAACGCGACGTGCCCCGTCCACGCAACAGCAATCGATGCTTGCCGGCCGGCAGTTTCACCACGGCAGAGGCTCGCACATGGGAAGGATTGGCGCGGTCGGCACGGACGCCGGTCGAAATATACTTGTGGGGAACTTCAAAGAAGCCAAACACCTCTTCTGCGTACGATTCGGTAACCTGTGGCTCATCCGGCCAACGATTGACTTCAGGCACGCCGTCCTCGCTGATTTGCACCAAGACCTTACCGGAAGGAATCATCTCGCGAGTGACCGGCGGCGGTGGCGGGACGTACTGATAGCGTGTGGCGATCCGTTGGGGATCGAAGCCGGTGCGATAGATTGCAAGGTTGTCCAGCCAGCCCCGCAACGATGACTCTTGGCTGCGGGCGTACCCGGTACCGATCACGAGGTCGTCCGCGTCTTGCACGGGTGGCAGATCGGTTGGCCCACTTTCACTCCACTGGCCGGTGGCCGGTTTGCCATCGATCCAAGCTCGCAGACTGTCGGCCTTTCCAAACGTGTATTGCAGCGCTATGTGATGCCAGCCTGTGGTCGGCACGGACGATTTGCTCCACCAGCGGTGCCACGCCCGCGTTTTCGATTCGGGATGTTGACTTGTGAAGAGCAATCCGAATTTAGCGCCGCCGCTGGTTCCCTGAAAGCGGACGGAGTAGTTCTGGTTGTCGTCGCCAAATTCTTCGCCATGACTGATGTGCCGTCCCTTGCCCACGATGTAGACGATCTGTCCCGCTGCGATGGCCCGGAACTTCACCCAGGTCTCAAAACCGAACGTGTCACCCGGGCCAAAACGAACATTAGTGAAACCTCCACGCTCGTGATCTTTGACCAGGATGGCGCCCTCGTGCCCGCTGAAGGACATCGCCATGTTGGTGCTTTCGAATCCCGGATATTTGGGTGGCCTGGGGCCGTTCGCCGGCGAACCGAATTGTCCCCACCACGCACCGGGTTGCGAATTGCCGTCAAAACGCCATTCAACGACCGGCTCCGCCGCGAATGCGAAGGTGCCGGTCAGGAGGAGCAACGTGGAGGCGATGCGAGTTGTTGAATTCATCGAGCAATTCACTTGTGCGGAACTTACGACGCGAATAATTTTGCGATGGGTTCACCACGATCGGTGATGGGAACGGGACGATCGCCGGCATACAGGTACTTGTCGCAGTCGATACCAAGCGATGCGCAGATCGTGGCAAAGAAATCCGGCACACCGACCGGATCGGCGACGATCTTCTTGGAAAGTTCGTCGGTTTCGCCGTAAGCGCCGCAATGCGACAGACCACCGCCGGCGAGCACGCAGCTAAACGTCGAGCCTTGGTGGCCGCGTCCGCCGCCGCTGTCGAATTCGGGCGGGCGGCCGAATTCGGTGGTGATCACGATCAACGTCTTGTCGAGCAGTCGTTTTTCTTCGAGGTCCGTGATTAGTGTGGCAACCGCCGTGTCCATTTCCCGAATCAGCTTATGCTGGTTGACGATGCCGCTGTTGTGAACATCCCAGCCGGAACCGTTGAGGAAATTCAGGTTGTGGCTGACTTCTATAAATCGCACGCCCCGCTCCACCAATCGGCGGCTTAGCAAGCAACGCTGCCCGAACTCTCCGCCGTATCGATTTCGTAAATCGTCGGGCTCGCTGTCGAGTTGAAAGACACGATTGAATTCGGGGCCGCTCAGTTGCAAACTCTGCTGAATCGCGGCGTCGTAATCGAGTAACTGCGTGACTTGGGTTGGGCGTTTGCTATTCCGCAATGAACTCAGGAATTTCTCGCGGCGTGTTTGTCGAGCATCGGTGATACCGTCCGCGCGTGAGAGTCCTGCCGGGCCTCGCCCCGTTTCGGTCAGGTACAAGTATCCGTACTTGGCGCCGAGAAAACCTGGGCCGCGCGTCACGTTGGGATAGCCAATCAGAACATACGGAGGAGCGCTCTCGCTTACCGGGCCACGCTGGTGAACCACCAATGATCCCAGGGATGGATAAGTCACCGTGCCGCTGATCGCGCGACCGGTATGCATGCGATTGGTCGCGGCAGCGTGTTCGTCGATAACGTCGTGGTTTACCGTGCGAACGGCGGTCACTCGATCCATGACTTTCGCTAGTTTGGCGAGATGTTCGCAAACCTGCACTCCATCGACAACCGTATCGATCGCGTCGTAGTAGGAACCAGCTTTCTTGGCTTTGGGTTCCCCCTTGAGTTTCGGGTCGAACGTGTCGATCTGGCCCATTCCACCACCCAACCAGATCGAGATAACGTGCTCGGCCTTGCCTTGAAGTCGTGGTGCTGGTCCCTTCGCCATTGCCAGGTGTGGAAGGCTTAGTGCACTGGCAGCGGCGGTCGTGGCCAGAAATTGCCTGCGGGTTGGATGGTTCATGGTTGGTCCTGTAAGACAGAATTACTCGCGTTAGCAAGGCGAAAGGTAAGTCTTCAAGTTCCGCGTTCAGAGTTAACCCGCCGCGTCAGCAAGGGAAAATCGATCTTAACTTATCCCTCGCTGAGGCAGCGGGTTACCTTATTGCTCGCAATCCCTCGCTAACACAGCGGAGCACTTTCCTTGATCATGGAAGCCACACGAATTCGCGATCGTTGACCAGGGCCCAGATCACATCCTCATAAACCTCACGCCAGGCCGCCTGGATGCGCGGGTCGACCGCCGGTCCGCGGACAACTCGCCGTTGCAGTTCTTGCTGGATCTCGTTGGCTTCAGGGACCAGATGATTGGACCAGGTCGATTGAGGCAGTGGTGGTTCCACCGTTGGCTGTACAATCTTGTCCGCTGGCAACTCGCGATCGTCAAACCCAGCGGCCAGAGCTGGGATAAAATCTGCGGCTTCCTGTTCATTGGGGTATCGCGACCGAAAACGCAGGAACAACGAATCCAACAAAGCTTCTGGGGACGCGGCACCGAGCGCCAATTGCGCCAGTGGACTGCGATCCGCAGCGCGCATCAGGGACATCGAAAGAGTGCCGTTGGCAAGAATTCCCGGCTGGAGCAGATTGGGGTCGGTTTCACGCTCGACAATCGGTTGCTGTCTGGTGCCGGTCCATCCGAAGGCTTCAAGTACGTCGGCAATTGGCTGGGCCCGGGGGAGCGACAAACTTGGACGATCCCGCTCGTTATTTAAACCGGCAAACATCCACGCTCGGCGGGGCGACCCCAGGGTGAGTCGGGAGGTGATTGGTTCGGCGCCGTCGTGGACGAAGGTCAGTTCTCCGGTATCCATCTCGCGGCCGGTCGCCACAAACAGGGAATCGACCACTTGTTCGGCGGCGAGTCGTCGCGGATCGGGGGCGTTGAAAAATCGCTGCTCGGCCGACGCCAACTGGTTCCGTCCGAGCGCGCTTCGCTGGTAGGTTTGCGATGTCAAGATCTGTTGAAGGACGTGTCGCAAATCGTAGTCGTGCCAGACCAACTCATCAGCCAGCCACTGCAACAGTTCGGGGTGGCTGGCCGTTTTGCCTTCCCAGTCGTTGACCGGCTGGACGATCCCGGCACCTATCACGCGATTCCAGAGATGGTTTACGACAACCTGCGGAAAACGATGATTCCGCGGCGATGTAACCAAAGCCGCGAGCCGTTCGCGCGAGTCGGTGGGGCGATGCACAATGGCGTCGATGTGAGGC
>JAUIHJ010000668.1 GCA_030432015.1 bacterium | reverse complement strand
GCCAACCGCGACCGACGTAACCGAGCGTCATGCGGCGACAAGCAGGGGACTGGCTCGTTTTTCGCCGTCGGGCAGGTCGAGCGGGACAACAGGGCTTATGGGCGAAAAAGGTGCCTGTCCCCGTGACGCGACACGTCCCCGTGACGCGGTAAGCACCGCAGAATTTCACTCGATCATTTACCAACGGCCTGCGACCGCTGGTGCGACGACGCCGCCTGTTCGCCTGGCAGAAGGGAATCACGTCACGCGTCCTCCGCGGCGAGATTCACCTTCTCGAAGCCGATCAATCGAGAGATATCGTAGACGGCAATGACATGGTTCAGGGGCGTGTCGGGGTCGGGATGGATGATGACGGGGGCCGCCGCATTGGCTTGAAAAATGGCGGTCAGGCGTCCCCGCAACTCGTCGAGTGCCACCATTGGTTCGTCGTTGATCCGCCAAGCCGGCCGATTCTCAACCCAGACGATGCGAACGACGACATCATGAAAATCGATTTCCTCGGCGGGCCGGGCAGGAGGTTCGGCCGCGGCACCGGCGGTCGCATCGGAAACATGACTCTGGAGGGCAAATTCCACCACCGCAAAGCTCGACGTCCAGACAAAGAAAATCAGCAGGAGGAACACAACGTCAATCATCGGCGTCATCTTGACGTCCATGGCGCTGCGACGGTCGGTGTAGACAGAGGGTCGACGCATTAGCGTGCATCCTCCGGACGGTAAACGCCGATGGTCACATTCCAGATGCCGGTCCGCGCACACGACAGCATGATGGGCGCGATATGGCGATAGGGAACATTGCGATTGCCACGAATGCGAACTTCTAATTCGCCTCCCGCTTCCTTCCGCGCAGCGACCAGCCGTTGCGAAAGTTCATCCCGTGTGACGCGGCGTCCGGCCAGCACCATGGCGCCCTCGCCGGTGACGTTTAATGTCAATCGTCGGCCAGAAATCTCTTCCGCATTGGTACCACTATCAGCGATCGGCAGCGGGAGCTCCATCTGTGCCTCTTGCCGCGCCAGGTGGCTGGAGACCAGAAAGAAAATAATCAAGAGAAAGACGACGTCGATCATCGGCGTCATGTCGAATCCCAGGTCGCCACTGCGAAGATTCTGAGGGACGCGCATCAACGGCCTCCTTCCACGGGTGGAGGCGGTGGCGTGGCCTTGGCGGACGAAGGTTGCGCTGGAGGCGCGGGACTGGATGCGGCAGGCATCGCGACGCCGGGCTTCGCACTCCGGCGGCGCTTCAGTGGTGTGAAGGCGTGCTGTGCGACGTACGCCGCTTCGGCGACCAACTGATCGACCCGGTTCCGAAACACGGCGAAGGCGCCCAGCGAGGGAATTGCGACCAGCAGGCCTCCGACCGTGGTCACCAGGGCCTGATAGATACCCTCGGCCAGATCGGCAGCACCGGCCGAACCCTGGGTCGCGGCAACCTGCTGGAAGGCGAACACCATCCCGGTGACGGTTCCCAGCAGCCCCACCATGGGCGCAATGTTGCCAATCACCGACAGGTACTCGATCTTGCGAAACAGCCGCGCAGACTGTTCGGCCGTTGCGTCCTCCAAGGCCTTCTCCACCGCTGGCCACCCGCCCTCGATTTCGGCCAGACCGTTGAGGAGCACAAACGACAGGAAGCTCGGTCGCTGATGACACAACTGACTGGCCTCTTCCACCTGGCCGGCCAGCAATCGATTGCGAACCTCGTCCCCCAGTCCTTCCGGCATCAGTTCGCCGCGGCGGAGCGTCATGACATGTTCGAAGACAAGATAGGCGGCCGTCATGGAGAGTGCGAACAACAGCGCGACGATCATGAATCCGACCCAACCGCCGGAGAAGATAATCGAAAAAAAGCCCCCCGCCGCCGGCTCAGGCTCGCTGGCACCGCCCGACTCGCCCGCCTGAGCCCAGGCGACCGTCTCAATACCAACGACGCCGGCGAGGAACCACAACGTGGTCAAGGGCTTAGTGATGCTCAACAAGATCAACTCCTAACTTTGTCAGTGACGAATTGCGGCGTCTGCGGTGCAGCCTGTGTTACGATTGTCGAGCGTCGCGGGCCGGCGTGGCGCGGCAACGGTCTGTTCGCGGCCGACTTACTCCCCGGGGGTCTTGGACGGGCCATCGGGTGGCCTGACGTTTGACTTGCTCTGCGTCAAAGCTGCGTGTTTCTGCTGGGCCGTTGACGCGGTTGCGGTGTCAGCGTAGTCGACGATGATCTCCCGATATAACTCGCGTGCCTCGTCGAGTTGTTTGATTGTCGTCAGTTCTCCGGCAGCCGCCAACAGCGATTGCGCTGCGACACCTCGATCTTCCGGGAAATTGATCGCCACTCGCATCCACGCCAGAGCCGCCTGCTCCGGCTTTCCAAGTCGTGATTGGACGGCCCCCAGAAGGAAATACGGGCCAGCTCGGATCGACACTGACATGGCGTCGATGCGTTCCTGAAGATGGGCCACGTCGGCCGCCGTCATCGTCGCCTGCCGGGTTCGCCACGTTTGTGCTTCCGCGAGGTAGATGATCCGGCCATCCTCAGCGTTGGAGAGTGTCCGCAATACCTGCAACGCCTCCGACCGTTGGGCGGTGGTCAGGAGCCAGCTGGCACCGATCAACTGACCAGCCGGCTGATTGCTGTCCGCCAACAACGTCGCGGCGCGACGTTCGACCGCCGCATCGAGGGGAGTTCCGCTCCAAACCAAAGGGATTGCCCCAAAATGCATCGTGCTCGGGTCACTCCGGTAAAGGGCGATGAACGCGGCCGAGGCGAGTTCGAGCTTCCCCAGGTTTCGGTAACACATGGTCATCTTCGCCAACTGCTCTCGCTGGACCCATTTACGTTTCTCTGCCCGAAACGCCTGCAGAAAAGCATCCAGCGCCGCCTGATATTCACGCCGTTGAAATTTTTGTAGGGCCTGTTGGTGCGGTGCGGACCATTGGCCCTCAATCCGCAACACATCGGCGGCTTTAAACGTCTGCTGGCGGCCGCTGCGATGGCGCAATACCAGCTCGACGCCGGTAAACTCTTCGACTTCCCCGACCACACGCGACTCGCCCTGCCCGCTCGGCGACCGCAGATACACGCGATCTTCGGCCCCCGCCGGCGCTCGGCACAACCCGGCGAGGCAGGCACACGCCAACAGGGCCGGCGCGCACCGGGTCGTGATGGGCGGGTGATGTTGGCCGAGTCGTTCTGGTTGCATGTACATCTGCCGACGTTCGCCGTTCTAGCCCGAATTACCCAACTGCGTGACGTCGACATAGACGTGCTTGCCGCCGTTTTGACGCGCCAACTTGACCAAGAAGTTATCGGTCCCCTGGAATGGTCCCGAACCAAACTCGATGGAGTTAATGACGGTGCCCGCCCGATTGCGGGCTTTGACCTCCGCCAACTCGCTGGGGGTTAATTGCGGCTCAGCAGCGTCGGTCAGGAAGAAAATCACATCGGGCTGCATTCCCAGAGCCAGCAGCAACGCCTCCCGGTGCCACGTCGATCCTGCGGGAATGACGTTCCGGACAAACTGCGAAGCCAACGCCTTGTTCTCCTCCGTGCCGAACATCAAATGCGGCGGCCGCGTGGGAAATGGGTTAAAAACGGTTGACTTGTCGTTGTAAAAGACGATTTGAAATTGGTGGATGCTCCCCAGCGTTTCCAGGCTCTTGAGCAATTCCAACCGCGATGCGGCCATCGGGCGGCCCTGAAACCCCTGCATACTCGCGGAGCGATCGAAAACGTAGACAAATCGGCTCCCCGTTCCTTGGGCGCCAAATACTTGCGTCGTTGCTTGGCCACCGCCCACTTGCCGAGTCGGCTGATTCCCTGCCAGGAATTCGCCGGCGCCCGGCATCGCCGCGCCAGTGGACGCCAACGTTCCGGTCAGCGCCGGCAAGCGGATCGCCGCAGTGGGCGCGGCAGTCTGGTCCATCGAAGGCAGGCTCAGCCCCGGAGCGGACGGTGCGGCCGGCGATGGCGAAGCGGATAACGAGGAACTGGCGTTGGTCAATTCGAGGTTTTCTTCGGTCAGATAGCTGGCCTCTGCCCGATTGCGCTGGACTAGCGCGATCCCGGCGACACGATCCGTCTCGCCGGACACTTGGCGAGTTGGTCCCTGGGGCAAAAACGCCAGCAGCAGCATGGCCGTCACGTGCAACATGACAGACAGCAGCCAGGCAGGCAGGCCGCGACGCGGAACCGTCGATTCGGACTCCCAGGGGGCCACGTTGGAATCCCAGGCAACTTCGATTGACAAGTCGAAAGACCTTTCCAAGCAATGAATTACGTCCGCAAGCGCCGAGCAATTCTAGACCGCGCCGGAAAATGCGTCAACGCGAGTGCAATCCGGCGGACTGCGTGGAAATGGTTGCTGCGACCGGGTTTGTGACAAGCGGCCACCGCGCTATAATCCTAGTCAGCACCCCGGCGATGCAACCATGCCCAAGCAGTCCCAACGAGGAGGTTCATTTTGCAGATCGTTTCGTATCCCCATCCGACTTTACGCCATAAGTCGCTGCCAATTAAGCGTGTGGACGCAGAATTGCGCGGACTCGTGGGCGAAATGTTCGAGCTCATGTACGAGGCGCGAGGCGTCGGCCTGGCTGCGAATCAGGTCGATCTACCGGTCCGACTCTTCATTGTAAACCTCGAAGCTAAGGCGGGAGCTGGCGAGGAATTCGTATTTATTAACCCGGTCGTCAGTCGTGCGAAGGGATCCGCCGAAAAGGAGGAGGGCTGC
>JAUIHJ010000667.1 GCA_030432015.1 bacterium | reverse complement strand
ACAACGCGGACCAGTGAGTTCGCCGGCTCCAGGCGAACCAACGGGTTGGTTGGATTCGGATTGGTGTATTGTTCAAGCCCGGCCGGAACCCACCCCATCGAAACGCCATTGACAACGGCCGTGTTCGCAGCGACCGCCACGTAATACCTGCCCGTTGACGACGTCCCCAACGCGGGAAATTCGATCGGTCCCAGGAATGGATCCAGCGCGCCGGCGCTGCCGCGTGACAAATCGTCGGAACTCGAACCTGCCAGCGGAGCAGGCCGGTCTTCAGCAACGTTGGAATCGGTGCCGGCGGCAACCAGATTTCCCGCATCGTCAAAAATCCAGATGTTCGTATTCGGCCGGGCGAACCCGTCGGCGTAGTCCACATCCAGAATCAAGGAAGCATGTGAATTTGGCGGAATGGCATTTGGATTCAGCGTATCCTGGGTCGAGTTGTAGGCGACGTCAAACTGAAACCAATCGACATCGCCGGCATTAATACCCAGCGGATCGAACGCGATTTCCCCTGAAATTCCGAGCGCCGCTTGATCCGTGTTCAAGAGATTGCCCAACACGTCAGCGGTCGCCAAGAGATCGTTGGTGTCGTCGCCCTGCGCGTCGAGCGTCTCGGTCGCTTCACCCGCCAACGGCGAATGGGACGGCTGGCCCAGGACCGAAATGCCATTGGTCGCGAACCGGATGTCGGCATGCCGAATCGTCGAGCCGGGGAATTCGTCCACTTCCGCCAGTCGAATTTGCAACTGGTAAACACCTTCGGTCTGACCGCCGTCCAACTGGTTAAGGTCCGGACTGCTGCTGCGAACCCGCAAGTAGTAGGTGGAATTCTTGTTCGCCGGACCTGGCAACACGAGCCGCATTCCAGCATCCCGCGGATTGGTCGTATACAGATCGGGCTCGCCAAAGGCCGACTTTCGCAGCGGCTGAACGTGCGAGGCCTGCATCGTCGGCGAACGGAACAGCAGACTGGGGTCATTCGTTTCGGCGCCGGAATCATCCGAGCGAGCCAGCACAACACCGTTGGCATCAAGCAATTCCACCACGGAATTCAACGCGTGAGTGGTGCGATCGATGTCGACCCAGATTTCCGTACCTGACCGCGCGTCAAAGCTGTAGATGTCGATATCATTGGGCGCGTTAATCAGGCCGTGGGCTTCAAAGCCGAGCCGCAAATTTTCATCGCCCGCTTTTTCGTGAGGAGCCAAGGCACCGATGTACTGAGCATCGCGAATGGTCGCGTTGTTCCCTGGTGCCGCGACACCAGCCGACTCGGCTTCCGTAATCGTCTCCACATTGCGATCATTGGCAAACTGATTGATCGTCACGCCTTCCCAGTCGCCCGGGCTGCCCTTTTGGCCTCCGCCAGCCTGGATGGTGATCTGGCTCGCAAAGGCGTTGCTGAAACTGGTGGTGGCGGGCGTGGCGGTGCCGAAAAAGCCCGCGATGATACTGATATCGCCCGCCAGGCCTCCGGTGGCCAGCGTCAAATTGCCGTAGTCCACAACCGACGTTCCAAAGAAGTCGGTGATGCTGCCACCCTGCTGAGTCGTAAAGCCGCCCTGTCCGTCGGCAATGTAAACGGTATTGTTCGCATCGATCGCCATCACGGAATTGCCGGCACTGTCTCGAATGTCCGCCGTGATAATGGTCTCGAGCGTAACGTCGGCCGCATTCAGGCCGGCCAGCGTCGTGGCGAACGTCAACGACGGATCGACAATGTCGCGATCTTCGTCGGTCACCAACACAATGAACTTCTCGGCACCCGGCCGGAACTGATAATTGTCCAAGGCAAACTGAATGCCCGAATAGCCGTCTTCGATCGCACCGCTAATCGTCAAGGTGTCGACCGCGGTGACGTACTCGTTCGCCGTCCCGAACAATCCACCATTGGCCGCCACCGGATGGCTGTGCCCAAGTTGATCGGCACCACTACCGCCATAACCAACCAGGCCATATTGATTGACCCCGCTCGTTCCATCCCCAATTCCGGCTGCCACCAAAGTGTTTTCGAGGTTCGAGATCAAGGTCTTGGTGAATTGTTGCGACCCGAACATGGATCCCGATTCGTCGATCACGACGACGACGTCAATGAACCCGACGTCAACCGGCCCCGCCTGACACGCATTGCTATTGATCGTGTCGTTCATCGGGACGCCGTCGGGTGTGAAGCCCGCACCGACGGTGCAGTCGTCCAGCGACGTCAAGACGACGGGATGATTGGGCTGACCAATCACCTGGAGGCTGCCACCGATCCGGTCGTCGATGTCCAGCGGACGGCCCGTCGCCTCCAAGCCCGCATTGGGGCCGATCAACTTGACCACCAGGCTCTCGGTGGCGCTACTCTGCAACCGAAGGCCGCCGTAGGTGTGGTGGTCAGAGACATAGACGGTGTCGTTGAGCAGCACGTGAACGATGTCCGTATCGTCCCACACCGAATCGGTGGTCAACGTCGCGCCGCGTACCACGAGGCCGTTGATTTCGTTGGCAACCAACTCGTTCAGACGCACGAAGGGACCACAATTATCGCCGTTGCCCGCCAGACGCTGAATCGTCTAATTCGTGTTCTCGCCCCTATTGTACGTCGTCCGCCCCATGTCGACTTGCAGGCTGGAATCCAGCGAGTTCGCGTCGATATTGATCACCGGGCCGGCGTTTTCCATGATCGTGTTTTGGATGACCGTCGGTTGTGCGCCGCGAACAAAAATCAACGCGGAATCATTGGTCCCCCGGCCGTTACGATTGGGCTTGGGGGTTGGCCCGTCACCCGCACCATTGTTCTGCAGCAGCGAATGCGCGATACGCACGTCGGCCTGCTGAATCTCAATGGGATTGAAGCTGGCAAAGTTCCCGGCGATGCGCACATTGCCGCCGCCGAACGAAACTTGCGCGAAATCCAGGCTGCCGCGTGTCGCCGGGCCAAAGTAGAGCCCGCCCCAGTCGCCTGCCGTCGCGGTCGATCGGTCTGTGTTGTTCGTGACATCAAACGTACCACCCCGCCCAAATCGATCATCGTTGACCGAGGTAAAGACAACCTCCTGACCGTCCAAGCCTTCCGCGATGATCTGACCGCCGAAACGGGTCTCCATCGTCGCACCGTTTAACTTCACAATGATGCCCGGATCAATCGCCAAGCGGGCATCGAGGCGAGGACGGAGGTCGTCCAAGTTGACGCGGAGGGGACCGCCAATCGCTTCGCCCGTATCAACAAATGCCGTATCCGTCGCATTGATTTCCGCCACCAGCGTATAGCTGGGAACGGGAGCGGACGCGTCGGAAGCACGGTAAATCCGGCGCGACTCAAAGCCGGCGGTGGGCAACGGCAGGCGGTCCAACTTGATCACGTTTTGATTGCCGACCAAGGTAATTCTGCGGGTCGGTACCGACGGCGCTCCTTCGTTTCCATCTGCATCAACGAAGACGACGCGGTACGCGTAAACACCTGGCGTGAGCGTGGCACCGGGGAGAATCGTCGTCACCCCCGCCGAGAGGACATAACTGGACGCTCCCCCCAATGACACCGAACTGCCGCTGGCGGTTGCCGTGATTCCGATGCCTGCAGAGTTGATCGCCGCCGCGATCGTTGTCGCCAGCACAGACGAATTCATACCCGGCGTCGTCGAGATAGTGCGATTGGGATTCGTGACACCGTTGCCTGCCAAGTCAAACTCAAAGGTAGTCAGCACGCCCGTCTGCGTATTGACCAGGCCCAAGGTCTCGCCGTCGGCGATATCGCTGCCCACACCAATCACCCGTAGATCGATCGCTGCCACCTGTGTGACCAGATCGACATCCGGGGGCGTCGACTCCTGCACCGGACCACCCGGGGTTCCCGCGACAATCAGGTTTTCGGCGACGACGTGCGTGATGTCACCGTCGTCCCAACGGCCGGCCACGGTCATCTCCTGCAACTCACCCGCCGCCGGTGTCGCGACGCGGACGAACAGGCCATTGATCGTATTCCCGGTGATGTGGTTACCCAAAATGTCGGGCCCGACTCGCTGGTAGTCGGAGGTGAACGGGGTGAATTGAAAATTGGGGGCGTGGAAGTTCGTTTCGGCAAAGCTGTTCGGGTTGGCTGAGATCGCTGAGTCCGCGCTCCGGGTGATCGAGTTGTACGACACCGTCGGTCGCGCGTCCGAGATGTCGATCGGGGCGACCACCTGGGGAATCCCATCGATCACCACGGTGCCGCCACCGTAGCGAATGTCCGCGTTATTGATCCGATTGAGAAACACACCACGCGATTCGTGATCGACCCGATTCGCGTCGGCCAGATCCAGATCAAAGTCGAAGGACAATCCGCCCCAGTCGCCAGGCGCCGCGTCGCGCGGTGTCGAACCCAACGTCGAGCTGTCACCGACCGTCTGGTCATAGAGCGATGTGAAGTAAACGCTGCCCGGCGTGACCGCACCTTCGCTATCGCGGACGACGTTGCCAAACGCATCCAGCATTAAGGGGGTCCCCAGGACCTGCAACGACGAAGCGCTGCGGTCGACCGAGGACGTGGAACTGCCCACGCCGACGCGCGAACGATTCATCTTGAACACGGCTCCGGCGTCGACCATCACCGTGATGCCCTCGGGAGCCTCCATGGTCGCGCCGTCGTCCAGCCTCTCGCCAAACCCGTCAAAACCTATCTCGTAGGCGAAGTTGTCCGTCAGCGTGGCAGGATTCCGGTCCGCACCGCCGTTGCCGACAATTCGAACGATCTCGGCATCGCTAAACGCAGCCGTG
>JAUIHJ010000666.1 GCA_030432015.1 bacterium | reverse complement strand
GCTCCTTTTGAAGTTGGGCCATGGCAATGGCATTTGCCACGGCGTCCTTCACGTCGTCCTGGTTCATCTGGCCCAGCGTGACCGCGGCGATCATCAGGGTCAGCACACCGATGATCGCGCAAATGATGCTGAGGAAGGGGAACAGCGAGACATCGTCGTCTTCGACAGGTCGTCGTCGAGCCATGGTTATCGCCGCCCGTTACGCTTCTTTCCGCCCTTGCCGCCAAACCAGCCGCGTCGCGGGGCATCAACCTGCTGCACGACGACCTGTTTTTCGCCCAGCGATTCGAGCACGTTACTCAGGCCGGTCAGACCGCGCTCGAGGCCGGCGAAGTGCGATTGCAGCGCGTCGGTCGATCCGGAGACCGACTTCGTGACATCGGTCTGCATCGCAGCAGCTTGCCCGCTGAGTTCTGCCAGCGCCTTTTGTATTTCAACCGCCGATGCATTCATCTCCTGCAACTGCTGTTGAAGTCGTGACGTTTGCTCGGCGTATTGCTGCCTGAAACTCGCCAACTGCTGCTCTTGCTGCTCTTTCATCCTGGCGTTGATCTCGGTCCAACCCTTGGCGACCTGGGTGGTCAACTTCGAACCGATCGCATCAAGTTTCTGTAGCCAGTTCTCCAGTTCGGCGTGATGCGTTCCCATCGCCGCTTCGACGGCTTCGCGGAAGACGGTGGCGTCACCGCCGAATCCTCCCCCAGCACCACGTTCGGCCCCGCCTTCGCGACCATCGTTCAGTCGGCGCAAGACGTTCTCGTTGCAATACTCGTCGGCGATCGTCACCAAGCCATCTTCGCTTTTCTGCAGCGCGGAGGTTGGGATCTTGACGATCATGCTCATGATCAGCGCCAGCAATGTCGTGTCAAAGGCCGTGCCTAATCCACCGAAAACGCCCTTCATCGAATCCGTCACGGCGGAAACGTCCGCAGCGTTTTCGAGCGTCGCGGACAATCCACTCACGGCGCTGCTGACGCCCATCACGGTACCGATAAAACCCAAAATCGGCATGGCCCAAATGAAGACCTTGATGATCGTGAAGCTGCCGGCGACGTTGGCCGCGTCGATGGCCGACTGGGACTCCATCATGGTGACAGTCTCAGCGGCACTCTTTCGAACGCGAAAATGTTCAATGCCACGAAGCACGCGATTCACCAGAATACTCTGACGTGCCTCGCTCGGAAGATTGTGAATGTGGGCGACGAATTTATCCAACGATTCGATTGTGATTTCCTGCGAGATCTCGGTCGGCAAGAGGTCCATGAGCATCGCGGACTTCTGTCGGGCCAGCTGTCGCGACTTGAGGAAGAGGATGGCAAACGACCAGCACATCAGGAGGGTGGTTGGAAAGTTGATGCCAAAGCTGTCCCAGAACATTTTCCCGATCCGAACATCATTCAGCCACAGCGGGTAGAGCAGCGCGAAAATCACAACCGCCCCGATCAGGCCGATGACCCCGCTGTAGACGAGACTGATGTCACTCGCCTCGGCAACGTGGCTGGTGCCGTGTCCGGGTGCGGGTGCCTGTCCGCCCGCAGCTTTCTTCCCGGCTGGAGTCCGCTTCACGGCAGCCGGCTGTGGTTTCGCAGCCGCCGGACTGCCCCCCGGCGACTTGCTTTGGGCCGGTGAGGCGGGACCGCTCCCGATATTGATATTCGGAAAGCCGGCGGGCGCCGGTGTGCCTCCCGAATCCGTGGCGGTGCTTTCGGGGAGCCCCAGATCGACTCCCGAGGGAACCGGTAATACAAACGGCGTCTTACAATACGGACAGCGGCATTTCTTCCCGGCTTGCTCCTCTCGGACCTTCAGCGACTTACTACAGTGAGGACAATTCAGCTTAAAAAACATTGCGGGTCCAGCCGAAACAGGGCAATTCGTGGGCGATGTGCAGGAATCCTACATACTCACCTAATTGCCCCTTTCGTGCAAGTAACGGTGGCGGACGCGCACGCTGTGGTGTTGCGCCAATCCGCCGCGCAGCGGCGGCAGGAGTGTGGCGCCGCGAAGTCACCAACCGTCGCTGCGCGGCTTTTAAACCACGAGACGACATCTCCCCGGTGCTTGCACCCCCAGGCTAGAAACGGACATGGCGGCAGCATAAGCAACAGCGCGACTGCAAAACTCGCACGCTACGCCTCCACACCCAACAGTCGGCAGGCATCTTCATACCCCGGCGCGCGGAAGCCGGCCCGATCTTCCGCGTCAAAGCCATACGAACTGGCGGTGACGCGGGCCAGTCCCGCCAAGTGGCGCCAGCGGAAGGCGGGCCGCGTAACGGCAAATTCTTCCACGACCGTCTGATAGTATTTCTCCGCGTGCAAACGACCATCTTCACTGACGCTGTAACGGAGCAACAACTCGAAGACCGGGCTCGCCGCGAAGCCCAGTTCGCCGTAGCGATGAACCGCCGCCGTCGCACGCGGCTGGTCATTCGCGGTGATCGCGGCTTCGGCTTCTTGCAGCAGGCCTGCCGCGTCGGTCGCGGTGACCAGTTGCTGGTGGGCGTCCAGCGGATACGGTTCGCCAGAAGAAAAGCTCCGCGAACCGCCGGTGTGCTGGGCACTGACCAGAATCCCGACAATCGTGTTGCGATGATCGGAGACACGCGCCATATTTCGCCACGCATTGGCTGCATCGGACGCATGAACGCCGGGCGTGGCACCATGGGAACGCCAACTGTCGCGACCCAAGCGGTCCTGACGCAACACGAGCTGGTTCGCGGCCAGCGCGATCGCTTGATGGACGTCGTCTGGACTAAATCCGTCCGCCAGAGCGGCAGCAACGGCATCCATCGACTCCTCGCCGGTGTGTGAGAAAATGAACTGCGACATTTCGTCAAGCCACGCATCATCGGCTGAACGCGTCCCGAGCTTCTTGCCCATCAACTTGTATTGGTCCAACAGCTTGGGAACGCGCTGACGATAGGGGACATGGCCGTTTCGCCGTTTGATTTCCGCTTCGGTGTCCACACAGTAGCGTACGCACTGGCGGAGCATCGTGTGTGCGTGCTCCTGTCCGACGACATCCAGAAGTCCCCATGCGCGGTACGCCAGGCAGAAGCGATGCACGTTGCCGTTGTCCTGGACCGTCCACAACGCGGCGTTAAAGGCATCTTGGGGCGATTGCTTGACCTGCGCTGCGAACATGGTTTCCGCTCGACGCAGATCAATGGCCCGCACCGCCTCGCGAAGTGCTTCACCCTGGGGCTGACCTTGTGGTAGCTCGCCAGACGCCACTGGATGCAGCGTTTTCTGCTTGGACTGTCCGCTCGACTGAATCCGCGCCGCATTGCGGTACAGCACCTTCAGGACCGGCAATGCCTGTCGCTGGCTGGGCAGATCGCCCGCCATCGACAGCGCCGGCAGGAGCGCCATCTCGGTATGATATCCAACGTAGTCCGTCCCACCGAATGTCTCGGCGTTCGCCAGGGCTGCGGCGGCCGTTAGCTGCTTCAAACTGGTAGACCCGTCTTTCAGCATCCGAATCAGTTGGGGCTGCAACTTTCTTGCAGGTGTATCCTGCATCAACCCGACCAACGGGCGAAGGTCGCCGAAATCCAATGAGCCGGCATCATCATCGGCGAAGGCAGGTGAAATCCCCAGGTCGGTGGCCAGCGAAGCGCCCAAGCCCGCAACCAGCATGCCGCTGCTCACCTCACGCAGAAATTCTCGTCGATCGCACTGCATTGTATTTCTCACTTGTGGGGCGGTGGAAAAGATCGCCTGGTGGCTCACGTAGACCATCAAGCCAGTTCATTCGGAATGGACCTGGTCCATCGCCATGCGATTACCCGGAAGTCTCTGCAGCACACAACGCATCGCCAGCGATGGCAGAAAGGACGTGGTAGCGACTCCAATCACCATTATTTTAGGCGACGATGCCGCGCAGCCGCAAACAAATCCGCCTCAAAACTTGACCCATTGAATTGCCGTGCGCCCTCACAATGGGTGGAGATTGACCGTTTCGCGTTTTGAGGCGATCCTTATCAGTTAGCCAGTTTCGCTTGGTCGCACAGGGTGAACCATGCCAGCATCTGCGTGTCCCTTACTTCGGTTTCCCTTACTTCGGTTGCTGACAATCGGTCTGCGATCACCCCCCAAGCTTGTGAACGATTTCTCACTTCACGTCAATCACGACAGGTTCGCATGACAAACCAGCGACACGATCGGCGGGCGGCTCGTAATCCAGCGGCGAATCAGCACGAGTCACCCCTAAAAACCCGCAGCAACAACGGCGCGGCTGCAGATCGCAAGTCGCTGCAGCTATGTCGGCAAGTGGAACAAACGCTGTGCCTGGTGCTGTCCGGCGAGTGCAACGACGAGGTCCTGCAGAGCCTGCTTGTTGAATCCGTCGTCCCGGCTCCCAACGCCTCGCAATTATTAGTGACCGTCCGTCAAACAACCGTTGACGAACCGGTCTCCACACTGGAAATCCTCGAGCGACTCGCGGAATTCGAAGGCCAATTGCGGTTTGCCGTGGCAAGTGCCATCACGCGCAAACGTGCCCCCAAGTTGCTGTTTCAAGTCCTGTAGTCAGCCGCGCGGATCTTATGGCACCGGGGCGCCGTTGACGGTCAGGACTTGCGAATTGGTCAACGCGTTTCCAAACCGTTCGAAGTCGCGAAACTGCCAGACCACCTGCTTGTCCCGACTGACCTCGATAATTTGGGGATTCTTGGGGCCCGCGTGGCAGTTGCCGATCACGATATTCCCATTTCCCAAGACTTGCAGCGACGTAACCCAGG
>JAUIHJ010000665.1 GCA_030432015.1 bacterium | reverse complement strand
CACGCCGAAATAGGCTTCGGTCGCCTCGGCGAAATACTCTTTCGGATTATTCAAGCCATAGTGCCGAACCTTGGCACCGGTATAAAGCAGCACGTCATCGTAAATGCCCTGCCGCTTGGCTTCAGCATAGGCCGCCGCGATCTTGGAATTGTCGAAGCTCAACTTCTGATCGTGATATGCATGAGCCAGTTCGTGCAGCACCACATAGGGATGCTTGGTCCACATGTGGCGAGCGTAGAGATTCTTTGCGCGCGGTATGTGCACATGTTTTTCCAGACGAGGGTCGTGGCCATTGCGGATCAGCCAGCCGCGATCGGGATGGTATTGCATATTGCCGAGCTTGGGGTTGTCGAGTTCAAGCCAGATGCGTAGCTCCCGGAGTTCCGCCAGGCGGTTGGTGGGAACGACGTACGTAATCCGTTGCAAATGGTTTGCCAAGGCTTGAAACGCCTTCGTAGCCACGGCTTCGTTTTCTGGCAACATCAACTGCGGATCGACGGCAATCGTCCAGCCTTCGATCTGTTTTTCGACCGGGTCATAAAAACGAACTTCATCCGCTCGCAACGGATCGACGCATGGTAAAATCGACGCCACGGCCGCAAGCAGCACGAGATGGCGGGTCGCCCATCGTGGCTGCAAAAGGTCAAGAGTCATGTTGAATTCCAGTTGTGCGAAAATGGATGAATGAGGAATTGATGCGCTATACAAACCGATCG
The DNA here is from genome assembly GCA_030432015.1 of bacterium. Lineage (GTDB taxonomy): Bacteria > Planctomycetota > Planctomycetia > Pirellulales > Pirellulaceae > ARS98. The sequence continues at coordinate 4,032 of JAUIHJ010000665.1, read as the reverse complement.
ACCTGCAGCATACTCGTTTTCTTCGCCCTGATGTGCCTGTCCGGCGAATCGAACCGATCCACGACGGCCGCTGCGCCAGTCGCGCGGGACGCTGCCAGCCCGGTCGATCTTCCCGATTCCTTTCCCGGGAAAAAGACCGCCTGGCACGGCTACGATCGATACGATTTCCCTGTCGATGGCCGCGCCTGCATCGTTGTCACACCTCGGCAATGCGCCGTTGGGCGTCCCTGGATCTGGCGAGCCCGGTTTTTCGGCCACGAACCGCAAACGGACCTCGCGTTGCTGAAAGTTGGTTTCCACGTTGTCTACTGCGATGTAAGCAATCTGTTTGGCAACCCGGCCGCCGTCGCACATTGGAATGCCTGCTACCGTTTTCTGACGACCGAGCATCGGTTCGCCCGCCAGGTCGCGCTGGAGGGAATGAGCCGGGGCGGCTTGATTATCTACAATTGGGCTGCTGCAAATCCAGAAAAAGTGAGCTGTATTTATGGCGACGCCCCCGTCTGCGATTTCAAGAGTTGGCCGGGCGGCAAGGGCCGCGGCAAAGGGCACCCCGCCAGTTGGCAAGCGTGCCTGAAAGCATACGGCCTCACCGAGCAACAGGGGCTCGACTATCGCGGCAATCCAATCGATCAGCTGAAGCCGTTGGCGGATGCCAAGATACCGCTGTTGCACGTCGTGGGCGAAGCAGACGACGTCGTACCGGTTAGCGAAAATACGGACGTGCTGCTGGATCGCTATCGCAAACTGGGTGGAAGGATCGAGGTGATTCGCAAGCCGGGGGTAGGGCACCATCCACATTCACTCAAGGATCCCGCGCCGATCGTAGAATTCGTGCTCAAGCACACGAAGTCACGCATCGCGCCGAAGGGAGACGAAGATCGCTAATTGTCACGCGCAGCAATGGCATGACTGGGCCGCTTGAATGTAGCACGACCAGGCGGGTCCGCCGAAGGATGTCTGCCACCGAAGCATGTTTGCCAGCGGTTAGGAGGAACGGATGAGAGGGGCGTCGGCAACCCAGGCAATCGCATCAACCAAGCGTGGCTGGGCGACGAATAGCATGGTGGCGGGCGCACTGGCGATCGCGGTGTGCCTCGGTTGCGGTTACGGCGACCCGTCGCCGCAGCCGGCAGCGGCCGCACCGGATTCCGGCGGCATGTTGCCAACGGAACGACCCGCAACGCTGACGGAACGCGCCGCAACGTCGGCCGATGACCTTGCGCAGGCTGATTCCTGGCCGCGATTTGAAGACGTGGCGTCTGAAATTGGCGTGGACTTCCAGCCGTATTGCGACCAGGTTCCGGGCCGCTTCTTTCTTCCTGAAATCATGGGCAGCGGAGTCGCCTGGCTCGACTACGATCTGGACGGCCATTTGGATTTATACTTCGCCAACGGTTGCCAGCTTGATCCGGCGGTCCCCCCCACGGCAACCCATGCCAACCAACTGTTCCGGCAGCACGATCTCGGTACCTTTGTTTGCGCGACCGAGGCATCGCACAGCGGCGATCGCGGTTTCGGTCAAGGGATTGCCGCAGGCGATTTTGATGCGGACGGCTTTCCGGACATATTTGTCGCCAACTACGGTTGCAATGTGCTGCTGCACAATAACGGTGACGGCACGTTCTCCGATGCCACGGCAGCGTCCAAGACGGGCCTGAGCGATGACTGGAGCAGTAGTGTCTGTTGGCTCGATATCAATGGAGATTCGTGGCTCGATCTATTTGTGGCCAATTACCTGAACGCCACCTTGGAGAACAATCAGGTGTGCGACGCCCACGGACTCCCACGTTACTGCGGTCCCGACGCGTTCGCCGCCGTTCCCGCCGAAGTCCTCCTCGGCCAGGGCGATGGCACATTCCGGGAGGCGGCGGTGGAGCTCGGTCTGCGCGGCCATGATGATCGTGGGCTCGGTGTTGTGGCGATCGACGTGGACAACGACCTGTTGGCAGAAATCTATGTCGCCAACGACATGAGTCCTAACTTTCTCTTCAGCAGAACGCGCCGCGGAGCGGATCCCGCGGCGGCCACTGCGGGATTTGTCGACCGCGGGTTTGACGCAGGCTGTGCTGTGAGCGATCAAGGCGAAAACGAAGCCAGCATGGGCATTGCCTGCGGGGACTTTGACGGCGATCATCGTCCTGATATTTTCTTGACACATTTCCTGGGCGAGAAGAATACGCTCTATGCAAACCTGGGGGGGCTGATATTTTCTGACGAGAGTCGCCGGGCCCAAATCGCCGCCTGCAGCTTTGATCAACTTGGCTTCGGCGCCGTGGCGTCCGATTTCGACCGCAACGGTACCTTGGACCTGTTCATCGCCAATGGCCACGTCTTTGGCCACCTCCAACGGCCGCACGAAATGCTGCCGCAACTGTTATTGAATAGAGGTCGTGGTCGTTTCAAAGAAACATCCAGCGCCGCCGGTCCGTACTTCCAAATCAAATGGCTCGGCCGCGCCGCCGCTGGTTGCGACTACGACAATGACGGCGATTTGGATGTCGCCGTGACGCATGTCGGCAAGCCGGTGGCGATCTTGCGGAACGACACGAAGAACGCCAATCACTTCGTGGGGCTGGAACCCTGGACACGATCGCGCGTGCCGCCGGTAGGTGGTCGCGTTTTGGTGGCGACGCCGCAGCAGACCCAGGTCTTCCCCATCTACGCAGGTGGGAGTTATATGGCGTCGTCCGACACGAGAATTCTTTGTGGGCTAGGCAGTTATGCTGGGCCGGTGACGGTGACGGTGCATTGGCCATCAGGGCACGTGGATACCTTTGAGGCGGTCACCACGGACCGCTATTGGCAACTCCGCGAAGGGTCGGACATTCGCCCGCTCCGGTAGGGTGCCGGCGGCCGCCTGACGACTTCGGATCGCGACTGTTACCATCGATCAGGTACCACTAGAATCTGAAACCGTCGTACGTTGCCTCACTTTCTGCTCGAAATATGACGATGACCGCGCCAGCAAAATCAAAACTACGCCTGGGCTTGATCGCCGGACTGGGGATCCTGATAACGCTTGGCGCGGTGACCATCCGAGCTGAATGGGGGCTTTCGCAAGCAGAAAAATTTGCGGCAATGGAAGATTGGCGTGCGGTTCGGAAGCAGCTTGACTGGTACTTGCGGTTGCACCCCCGAAGTGCGCGAGCTCATCTGCTAATGGCCCGCGCATTTGCCAGCGATCGCCAGTTCGACGCCGACGCGGCCCAAGCAGCAATCGGCCATCTCGACCAAGTCTCGCTTGACTCTGAGTTCGCCGCGTCCGCACAACTGGATGCCGGGCGACTCGAGCTACTCGGCCTGCATCGTCCCCGCCACGCGGAGCGCCACTTCCGTCAAGCAATTGACCTTGATCCTCAATTATTCCAGGCGCAGTTTTTGCTCTGGAAGGTCTGGGAGCTTACGGGGCGTGCCCGGCAAGCGGAACCGGAATTCTGGCGAGTCTACGAACTGAGTCCCCAGCAGACTCGCATCGTTCGGTTGCGGGAATGGTACCTCAGTCAATTTTATCCGGAATTCGCCAATGCGCCCCTGGACCAGACGCTGGGTTTCTTGCGGCCTCAGGAGACGCCGACGGACCTGGTCGAGCGGCGTCGGCTTGATCGCTTCCGTGAAGCCGAACCGAATGAACCACTCGCTGCGATTGCCATCGCCCAATGGTACCAGCGGCGGGGCGACCTGCAGGCGGCCCGAAAGGCATTGAACGAATTGTCGGCGACGATCGACGCCGCATACGACGATCCTTACTTCGTCGCGACGCTCGTCGCCGTCTTGTTGGAATTGGGTGATTTTGATCGGGCCCAACAGGCGTTCGACCAATGGCCAGCGGAGGACCGGCAGCACGCGTACTGGCGATCTCACGCCATCCTGCTGGACGACGCAGACGCCAACTATGCCGATGCCGTCGCGGCTTACGACAAGGCCTTGGCCATTTGGCCGGGGCCGATTGATTGGCGGACCCAGGCGCGGAAGGCCAACTGTCTGGCGCGAACCGGTCAAATGGAACAGGCACAGCTCGCCAGGCAGGCA
>JAUIHJ010000664.1 GCA_030432015.1 bacterium | reverse complement strand
CCGGCGAGCAGGTCGGGCTAAATCGCGGCGTTGAATGCCGCAATACTGTCTTCCGCGGAATCGTGAATCGAGAAGACCGTATCTTCCAGGTTCAACGATCGAAAGGCGATGCGGAGCGATTCCGAAAGCGAGCAGAGCTTGAATTCGCCGCCCTGATCGACCACGATTTTCCGGACAACCAGAAACGTGTTGATCACGCCGGTGGCGCAGTAATCGACGTCACGCAGGTCCAGCAGGATCTTCTGCGGCCGATGGGTTTCGACGAAATCGATCAGCGCGACACGGAGTTTGTCTTGCAGGACCAAGTCAGAAAGCTCGGGCACTAAAACTTGCAGGACAACCACGTCGTCACGGTCACGACGTACAAATAGCTGCTTTAACATCGCTGGTCCTTCCTATTCATCGTCGTCGTCGTCATCATCCGACGGCGGGCGCTTGATCATGGTAATTTCACTACCGTTGGCGCTGTGACGGACCTCGTCCATGAAGGCCTGGATCAGCATCAATCCGCGCCCGCTGACTTTATCGAAATTTTCCGGATCGTTGGGGTCTGGAATGAGTGCTGGGTCGAAGCCGGGACCTTCGTCGCGAATGACAAAGACGGCTTCCTCTCGCGTCGTCTTCAGCGTGATGTGAACGCGTCGTTCTTGATACGGCGATTCTTCGCGGTGCTTGCGAATCATGTCGGCGTAAGGTTTGCCGCCGTCGATTTCGCGAAGGTCGGAAGAGACCTCAAGATTGCCATGGATCATGGCATTGCGCAAGGCTTCGTCAAGGGCTGTGGCAATCGTAAACGAGGTTGCTTCGCTGCAGATCTTCAACTCTTCCACCGGTCGCTGAAGCCGGGCAATAATCTGCGGCAGCAGCGAGTCATCGTTGGGCAATTCCATCTCGATGCTGACCTGGGTGAGATGATCTGCTAACAACTGTTCTTTGTGGGCCGCGTCGGCCAACGCCATCAATTGCTCGACGGTCGTAAGTAGCATCTCCTCAAGATTGCGTTTAGGAACGTAGCTCGCGGCACCTTTCTTGAGGGCTTCAATGGCGATTTCTTCACTCCCTTCAGCCGTGGTCAACAACACCGGCAATGAGGGGAATTCCATCTTCAGCATCTCGACTAATTCCAGGCCGTTCATCTCGGGCATGTGCAGATCGGTCACCACCAGCATCGGCAGCTCTTTCCGAACCTGGTCGAGGCCTAGCTGGCCGTTAACAGCACATTCCGTCTGATATTCCGCTTCTTCCAGCAGGAACTGCATCTGAGCCGACTGCGTCGGACTATCCTCGACGATCAGTATGTAATCCCGTTTGTTCATCAGCGATCGGCCCACAAATTCCGCGAATGCAAATATGACAAGAACGTCGGTAACTCAATAGTCTACCGGATAATTTGGCCCGCGGAAACGAACCCGGTGTGGAATGTCGACCGTTTGTCCAACGTTAGTTTGGACACATTTGTCAATATCCGATTGATCGGTATGACTTTACCCCACCGACTGGTTTTGCATCCGACGCGTGACGCGTGGATTGCCACAGCTCGCGCGTCACTGGCCGACGTCGCGGAGGAACTTCTGCAACGCCCTCCAGTAGCCATCGGAATAGCCATCGTTGTGGCCCAGGCCGATTTCGTCGTAGAACTGCTTGTTGGTGGTCGATGCGGCGTCGAACAGCTTGCGGCCGAGTTCGTACGGGACGAGTGCATCGTCCGTCCCGTGGCATTGCAGGATGGGGCCTGAGAAGTTCCTGATTTTCGAGGCCGAATCGAACTTGGTCCGCATCAGGAGGCGGATTGGTAGAAACGGATACAACCGCGCCGCGACGTCCGGCATGGTCGTAAACGTTCGTTCGAGCACCAGGGCCTTGGCGCCATTGGTCGCGGCCAATTCGACCGCAACTGCACCGCCCAATGACCGGCCAACCAACACGATCTCATCGGCTGGAATCCCGGCTCGTTGCGCCAGCCACTGCTGGGCGGCGCGGCCGTCCTGGAGCACTCCAGCCTCGTTCGGCTTGCCCTCGCTGCGACCGTAGCCGCGATAGTCAAAGGCAAACACGGTCGCATTCATATCGTCATGGTAACGATTCATCAGATCGCAGTTGTAGGCGACGTGCTCGCCATTGCCATGGCAAAACAGAATGTGGACTGCAGGGGCATCGTGCTCGAGGATCAAGCCGTGAAGTTGCGTTCCGTCGTCAGCCCGGAAATGGACATCCTCCAGCCCGTGCTGCCAATTGCCGACCGGAAAACGTGGGGCGGGAAAGATGAGAGCATTTTCCAGGAACATCATGAGCAGCACGACCAGCACAATGGAAGCCAGAAAAACCTTCGCCAACCGCCAGAGCAGCGTGGTCGCACGTTGGAAGTGCGATTCGTTTCCAGAACCGTGAGTCGCTGCTGGATGAATTCGCGACATCAGCCCTTGTGCTCCTGCTGTTTTGCCAGACCAGCAGTTTAGATCACACCCTCTGAAAACAGCAACCGCATTGGTTCGGTCGTTCCCAAAGGCCGCGTGCTGACGAATACCTCGCCGGCATGAAATCCGGCCGCCGCGCCCGAATGAATGGCCGCTCCCCGGACACGATCAAACACTGACTCCTTCGCTGGCGGAAACTGAGTTTGGTAGCAGCGAATCGAGGCGAGTTTCGTTTCTAGCGTTTCTGTGATGTCTACTGTGAAGTGGCTGGGAAACCCGTCTAACGTCGCTGGTTCGAATGCCAGGCGAAAATAGAGTTGCTTGGCGATGGTGTGCACCGGGAGGCCGTCGAACTGGTCGTCCCATTTCGTGAGCCTCGAATAAAAGACGGCCGCATCGGTGATTTGCATTGCCTGCCAGTGATCTGGAGAGGCCATCGGCGTCTTGTCGCCAAAACCGATGACGACGCGTGGACGGTACTTGCGAAACTCTTTGGCCAACGCCAGGCGGGCCTCGTGGCTATCAAACAAACACCGGTTGGGCAGATCCAGCGTGACGCGGTGACAGCCCAGGACTTGGGCCGCACGTGCCGCCTCGGCCAAACGCACCTCGGGGCCCGGCGACAAGGGGGTCGGCTCACCATCGGTCAGATCGATGATGCCGACCTGAAAACCTTGTTGCACCAGTTTGGCGAGTGTTCCTCCGCAGGCGATCTCGACATCGTCAGGATGCGCGCCAACGGCCAGCACATCCAATTGTGGATAATTCAGATCAGCCATGGGTTGGGGATTCGTTTTCTGCTCGGGGATGCGTAAGGCTGGGGAAATGGTCGCGACCGCTCAAGTTCATGGAGACGGGACTCACACGGACTTGGCCGCCGAAATCAAGAATGATGGGTTCATCGATTCGAAGCGAAGACGCTCCAACTGCTGGATCCCGCGGGCGAGGTTGATCATGCACACGTTGGCGTCACCGCACAGCGTTCGCAATAGTTCAAACACCGCCGTCACATTCTCCAGGCTGGACACGTTGGCGACGATGCGCCCGCCAGGGCGGAGGCGAGCAAAGGCGGATTCGACGATGCTGGTGACGACCCGCCCCGTCCCACCTACAAACACCGCATCCGGATCCGGCAGGCTCTCCCAGACTTCCGGTGCCTTGCCCAACACGGGCGTCAGATTGGTGACCGCAAATCGATCCGCGTTGGCCGCGATTAACTGGTAGTCGTCCTGGTCCATTTCAATTGCAAAGACGGAACCATGGCTCGCCAATTGGGCCGCTTCGATCGCCACCGACCCGCTCCCCGCACCAACGTCCCAAACGACACTGCTGGGGCCGATGTCGAGTTCGGCGATCGCCATCACGCGAACTTCGCTGGGGGTTAACAGGCCCCGTTTGGGCTTGGATTGCAGAAAGGCGTCATCGGGATTGCCAAACAGCCGTCGACCCACCATCGCAGCCGGCCGGTCCGGCGCATTGGGGTTTCGCACCAGGATCATGACGTTTAGCGCAGCGAAGTCCTGCTCCGCTACGTCGGACAATTCGGCGTGTGTCACCCGTTCGTCAGGCGACCCCAGATTCTCACAAATGAACGCCTGAAAGTAGTCAATCTGGCGATCGAGCAGGGCACGCGCCACCGCCCTCGGCGGCACCTCTTCGGTGGTGAACATCCCCACCTTCTCCGCCGTTCGAGTTCGTTCGATCACGCGTTCGAGTTGCTGGTTGGCAAGATTCGTCAAGTAGGCCTCGTCCCAACTCTCCTTCACGCGGGCAAACGCCAATTGCATGCTGCTGACGTGTGGCACGACCTCGAAGCGGTCCTTGCCCAGCCGGTCGCAGAGAAATCGGGCCGTGCCGTAAAACAGCGGGTCGCCGGTCGCCAGTATCAGGATCCGGCGGTTGGGGTTCTCGGCGATCAATTGAACGAGTCGATCAAGATCGGCGCCGGCCTCGACTTTCTCGGCGGATTCATTCTCGACGGAAGCCAGTAATTCTTCGCCGCCGAGCAACAATTCCGCCTGGGCAACGAGCTGTTTTGAGGTCGCAGTCAGGCCGTCAACGCCGTCGTCACCAATGCCAACGATGTGAACTTTTTCCGGATCTGCCAACAGAATCCCCTTCGTGTAATAAAGTCGCCTGACGGTCGGAGGCGCGATTGACGACCGATGTTTCCAACCGCTGATTCTAGAGATGCGACGCGTCCCCGTGAATCACCCCGAACGCAAACGCCCGCCGCAAAGCGGGACGCCAGTCGCCAGGCGAAGGGGCGCGACGTGCGTCATGGGAAACAACGCACGGACGGGCGGGGAGCAGGCCAAGGGGGAGCCATCGTTGGATGGCGACCCCTAGATCGCGAT
>JAUIHJ010000663.1 GCA_030432015.1 bacterium | reverse complement strand
GACGGCATGCGCGTGATCGGTATCGGGCCGACCAACGAGGCGTCCTATCGCAATTGGATTCGTGGCTTCAGCGCGTTGTTTCCATTCCTGTGCGTGTTGGCCTATAGCGTCTTGCAACAGCCTGTCGTGCTGGTGCTGATTGGTGGTGTCATGCAGGGCGTCATGTTACCCATGTTGGCCGGCGCAGCGCTGTACTTTCGGTACCAGCGTAATGACTCGCGAATCACACCCAAGCTCCTCTGGGATGGCTTTCTGTGGCTGTCAGCCATCGGCATGTTGATTACCGGCGCGTGGACGGTCTGGAGCAAGTTGGAGCCATTTCTTGCACGACTGCTGGGTTCCTAGTCGAACGTTTCAGTCATCGGAGACGCGGATTCTCGAACGCCGCAGGCCCGGAGGGGGCCAGACGATTGCATCCGGCCGGTTGCCTGCAGCCGGTTGCCTGCAGCCGCAGCGCGGCTAAGAATCGCAACATCGGACAGTGGTAATGCGGAACCAGCAGCGAGGAAACACCATGCAATCGGTTGATCATCTTAGTCGCCGTACGTTTATTGGCGCAGCGCTGGCGGCGACGGGTCGTGCGGCGGTCGGGCCAGTGGGACTGCCTTCGGATGCGTCCGCCAGCGAGGCTGGTGTTGCCGACGATTCAGCGGCTGCTGCGCAGGTCGCGCTGGCAGCCGTCCGGCAGAATGCAGGTATCCACCGGGCACGCCAGATTGGGCTCGCACTGTTGGATCCGACGGCTGCCCAGATCGAACACGGTCTGGCATTGCACGCGGACTCGCTGGTCTTCGATGTCTATGGATTCGCTCCCCGCGCGGCCCTCGACGGCGACGCGCTGCGGACATTGATTGAACAGGGTGGATCGGACGCCGAAGTCGGCGATCTGCGTGAAGAAATGTCGATGACCCGCTGCGTTACCGATGCGGCCGAGCGTGCCGAATTCCTGCAAGCCTGGAAGGCCGCAGGTGTCACCTGTATCTTCCAAAACGCTGGCGAGGAAGGGCAGGATCCATTGACGCTGCTCAAACGCCTGGCACGATTCACTTACGTTACCGATATGCTGCGGGATTCGGTGAGCAAAGCGGCAACCCCGGACGACATCGTTGCGGCCCATCAGCAAAACCGCGCATGCCTTTATTTCACGGGCAACGGCGTGCCCCTGACACAACAATGGGTTTCTCTGCCGGACGAATTGCGGTATTTGCGGATCTTCTTCCAACTGGGGATCCGGATGATGCACCTGACATATCAGCGCCGCAACATGATTGGCGACGGGTGTGCGGAACCAGGTAACGCCGGCCTCAGCGATTTTGGTCGGTTTGTTGTCTCGGAGATGAATCGTACGGGCGTGATTGTCGATGTCGCGCATTCCGGCTGGCGGACCAGTCTGGAAGCCGCCCAGGTTTCGGAGCGCCCGATGGTGGCGAGCCATACGACCTGCACCGCGCTGCATCGCCACATTCGCAGTAAACCTGACGATGTCATCAAGGCGATTGCCGATACGGGGGGACTGGTTGGGATCTGCTGCATTTCGCGCTTCCTGGGGGGACGCGGTGACATCAATGCGCTCTTGGATCACGTCGATCACGTCGCCCAGAAGTTCGGGGTCGACCACGTGGCGTTCGGTACCGACGTTGCCTACACGTCGCGAAATGCGGGGGCAGAGAACAAGAAAATCCCCAGGCGGCAGCGGGCACGCACGCCCTGGCGTTCGCTCTGGCCTGCCGATCCCTTCAAGGTCCCTGCGGATGCCGCCGAGAGCATTGCGTGGACCAACTGGCCGCTGTTTACGATCGGGCTGGTGCAGCGAGGCTACACCGACGACCAGATCCGCCAGATCATCGGCGGCAACATGCTGCGTGTCGCGCGGGCCGCATTATCAACCACCTAGCGGCGCATCGCGTGTCATCGTGGTGGGAAACGCAGCATTCACCGCCGCGTGCGTGCGCCAGGGATCTTGCGCAACCATGGTTGTGACGCGCCAATAAATGCGTCAGAATCTGGGCCTGTTGGTCGTTTCGTGCGATTCGTGAAGTGAATTCCCTGGTTCAAATTAGGAAGGCCTCCGGTTCATGAAGATCATTCGGTGCGAAGATAACTCGGGTGAAATACGCTATGGCTGCCAGCATGATGACGGCAGCGTCACGCGGCTCGATGGCTGCATCTTTGACAACCCGAAAGACACCGGCGAGCCGCTACAGGTCAAGAAACACCTTGCGCCGCTGGTGCCCTCCGCGATTCTTTGCATTGGCTTGAACTATCGGAAGCACGCGGCCGAGGGAAACAACCCGATTCCCGAGCACCCCGTGTTGTTCATGAAAATGCCCAGCGCGGTTCAGAACCCGGAAGACGCGATCCTCCTGCCGACCCATCTCGCCAGCACCAAAGTGGACTATGAATGCGAACTGGCTGTCGTGATTGGCAAGGAATGCAAAAACGTCCGGCGAGAACAAGCACTCGACTACGTCTTGGGTTACACCTGTGCAAATGACGTCAGTGCGCGCGACTGGCAGATCTCCTGGGGCGGCAGTCAATGGTGCCGCGGCAAGACGTTCGCCACCTTCTGTCCGCTCGGCCCAACCCTGGTGACCAGGGACGAGATCGCCAATCCTAACAAGCTGGGGATCAAGACGATTCTCAATGGCGAAGTGATGCAGGACTGGAATACCGACGACATGATCTTTGACGTGCCGACCCTCATCGAATTCCTTAGTGGCAGTAGCGTGTTGGCGCCGGGAACAGTCATTTTGACAGGGACACCGCACGGGGTCGGCGCGGCGCGTAAGCCTCCCGTTTACTTGCAGGATGGCGACCGCGTCACCATCGAAATTGAAGGCCTTGGTGCACTGAGCAACCCGGTTCAAGACGAAGCCTGAAGACGACCTTGAGGCCCAAGTTCCTGTTCGCGCCCCGTTGATGGCTACTGGGGATTCAGGGGTGACCCGGCTATAATCGCACGCCATGGGAATCGGGTTCGTGATGGTGTCGGAGACGAAGTGCCGGCCGCTCAAGTCGTTAGACGACTTGGCGCAGGTGTGGCCGGATCACGATGCGCGCATCTGGGTCGATCTGGAGGCTCCCACGGACGCGGATTTGCGTCGCCTGGGCGAGATTGTCGGCCTGGATGAGGAGGCTTTGGACGATTGCCAGCACGGCGAGCAGCAGCCGCGGGTTGACGAGTTTGACGGCTATGTCTTTGTGGTTCTGTATGGCCTGCACGGCCTCAAGCAGCAGGAGGATCTCGATCCGCATAAGCTGGCCGCGTTTTGTGGAAGCCGGTTCTTGATAACGGTCGGGCGGTATCCCCTGTTGAGCGTCCGCCGGGTCCGCGCTCGATGCGGTCGCCATCCAGAGAAATTGTTAGCCCGTGGAGTCGACACGGTGCTGTTCGAAATCATCGACACCATGGTCGACCACTACGTCCGTGTCATTGATCGTTATGAAGATCGATTGGAGACTCTGGAAGAACGGTCATTCGATCAGGATGTGGACGATGAGCTCTTAGAGGAGGCGGCCGAAGTTCGCCGTGACTTGCTGGAATTGCGTCGTCTTGCCGTCGCCCAGCGTCACCTGTTGCAGCCGGTCGTCAAAGGTGAATACGATTTTATTTCCGCAACTCTCAGCCAGCAGTTCGTGCACGTCGGCGATCATCTCAGTCAGGTCATCGATACTGTTGACAGCTTGCGAGAGACGGTCGTCAGCATCCGGGCGAATTACCACGCCGGGTTGACCCGACGAACCAACGACATCATGAAAGTCCTCACCCTGTATGCCGGCATCATGCTGCCGTTAACACTGATTGCGGGCATCTACGGGATGAACGTGCCGCTGTGGCCGGCACCCGATAGGCCCTGGAGCTTCTGGGTTGTCCTGGCCGCGATGGCGTTCGTCGCCGGTTTAATGTTGATCTTTTTTCGCCGCCGTAAATGGCTGTAAGCATACCGGTCGAGTCCCATATCGAAGATCGAGTTGGAGTGAACGTCGATGTCTCGTCTTAAAATGGTGTTGCTGTCCTGTGTGCTCTTGACGACGGCGGCCTGTGTGCCGAGCAGTCATTCGGATCACTTGAATCAGGCGCATACAACGACAAACTCGCCGTTGGGCAGCGGTGACGTGAATCCGCCTTTCGTCCTCACGCCGCACATTGTCAAGGAAGCGGAACTGTCGGTCGCCACCGATCCGTATCAAAGTCGGATTGTCGGTATGTCCGGCGAACTTTTGCAAATGGACGTCTCCTATAGCGGCGGGTGCGAGACCCACAGATTCGAGCCCCGCTGGTCGGGAAAGTTCACGGCTTCCGGCACCGCAGCGCCGGTCGTGCACCTCGTTGTTACCCATGACGCCAACCGCGATTCATGCGAAGCGATCATCTCGGAGAACGTGATCATCGACCTTACGCCGATCAAAACTTTGTTTTTTGAACAAAACCCGGACGCGTCAGCGGGCGAACTCCAGGTCCGACTCGAGGGTGTTCCAGAACCTGTGATGTATCGCTTCTGATCGCGGTTGGAAAGGGCGACAACGATGACGACGAACACTGGCCAACTTGATCAAGCCCCACTTGTGTTTCAGTCGGCTTACGGTGCATTCCGAAGCGGATTCCTGTGGTTGCTGCCTCTGCCGGCAATGGTGGGCCTGATCGGAGTTCCCGTGGGCATCTTCTACAATGAGGGTTGGGAGATGAACGGACATCCGCTGGCACCCTGGTCCGCGACGGTGATCATCGAGATATTCTCTGTTGGGGCGTTGGCGACGGTGGTTGCAACCGTGATTCGCAA
>JAUIHJ010000008.1 GCA_030432015.1 bacterium | reverse complement strand
TGCCGCCCTTCTTGAGGGACGCAATGAATTCGACAACGTCTACCAGGTCGCGGGCCGTCATGGTCTTCTGCAGGTCGGCGGGCATGATGGAAGTCGAACTCTTGATCAGCTCGTCGATATCATCCACCTGGTAGGTCTTGTCGATTGCCTCCGCGTTCCGCAAGGTCACTTGGTCGTCCGTTCGACTCACAACAATGCCCGTAACCACATTGCCGCTCGACAGGATCGCCGTGTAGCTCTCATAGTTATGACTGATTCCGGCGCTGGGATCGAGAATCGAAACATACATCGCCTCCTTTGAGAGCTTGCTGCCGATCTCGGACAGGTCCGGTCCGACTTCCTTTCCTTCGCCACGGACCTTGTGACACTTGATGCAGGTGCCGGTGGTCTTAAAAAGCTGCTGCCCACGCGCCACGTCACCTGTCTGAGCGACCAATTCGGAAAGTGGAGGCAGGGCCTTCCCTTGGGCCGCCGCCGGCAACTTGAGGAACTTGGCCGCCTGCGTCCGAAGCTCCTGATCCGGTGAAGCGAGCAGCGCGTTAGCGACGGCGAATGTCACATCCGGGGGAAGATCTCCCGCTGCCGCCCGCTCCAACAAAAACCGCTGTCCGATCAGATTTCGCCCCACCGCCGTGGCCGCCGCCGACCGAACCGTGCGGCTGATCTCAAGGTCCATGACCAGGGGCTGAATCAGCTCGAGCGCTCGAGCGCTACCCACGCGACCCAGCACCTCGACGGCATTGGCAGCATCTTGTTCATCCTTGCCGTGGATCACTTGCTGCAGCGAATCAGCTTGCTCGAATTCCAGCAGTAGCTCGGCAGCGCTAACCCCGGCCGTACGATCGGGCTGACCAACGGCCAATCGCAGCAGTTCCGCTTCGACGCCACGCACCTTGAGCGATTTGACCAATTCGACATACTCCGGCTGGCCTTCGAGTGTTTTCAGATGCCGCAGCACGGCATCCCGCAGCTTGGGCGTTCCATTAACATCGATCCCCTTGAGGCGTAGTACGGTTTGAACCAAGGTGGCATCTTTAGCCGCTTGGGCATCGGTCGTCTCGGCGCGGACCAACAGTGGCGCCGCGACGACGATCATGGTCAATATGAGTCGTCTGATCATCATTCTCATGGTGGGGCAAACTGAACTTCGGACGTCACGGTGATCCGGGCGCCGGCAACAATTGCAGACAGCAGGTGGTCCGACAACCGCCAAACGCGTCCGCTCGGTTGGCCGCGGCTTAGAGCCCTAACAGAATCGCCTTCAATGCCTCATCCTTCTCCGGCCCGGTCAAGAAATCAAAAGCGCGCAGGTAGCGCGGGTGCGTCGCGGCGGGAGTCTTGGGATCGGTCACGATCTTGGCGAGCAGTCCGGGGGTCTTGGTCGCGCGACTGCGCCAGACAATGTCGCGTCCCGCTGCCGTGGACCAGTCGTCGCTCACCTTTTTCAGCCACGCATCGAGGCAGGCATCCCATTGCCGGTCGGCCGCAATCCCCAGCGCTTCGAGATACCAACGATCCTGGCCATCGTACTGCTGTGCCAACTCGGCCCACAGGGCAGGCACGGCGTCCGATGGATTGTGCCGAATCGCGACGGCGACTTCGCGACGAACCTGTGGTGACACGTCACGCACGAGGTGCTGCGCGAAAGGAATCACGTCCAGCTTTAATTGTCGTGCCAGGCGGAGTCCGACGATGCGGATGTTGGCATCCTGGTCGTTGACCGCCAGATTCACGTAGTGTGCGCCCCGCCCTTGGATCTTTCCCAGCAACCAGAGCGCGCGGGCCCGAGCCCGGGCATCGTCGGCTGACGTGAACTGTTTCAGCAAGGTCGCTTCGGCGCGAGCTCCCTGCTTGTGCAACGCCGTCCAGGCCATCGTCCGCACCGCCAGGTTTGGATTGTTCAAGGCGACCAGCATCCCGTCCAGTGAATCAAAGTCCTGCTTCGGCACCACGTAGCTGCCGTCGTGCCCACGCGGCGCCAATCGAAACAGGCGCCCATGTTCGATATCTTCCATGCGGTGACCGCCGACCCCCGGATCGTACCAATCAGCAACCAGGATCGAACCGTCGGGTGCCACGCAGACATCACTGGGTCGAAACCATTTGTTCCCGGCCCCAACCAGCACATCAACGGATTCGGCTGCATAGCCTGCACCCGCTGCGCTGACAGGATAGGCGCGACAGACGTTGGGGCCCGCGTCGGTGTGCAGCAATTGCCCCTGAAAGACCTCCGGCAGCAACGTGCCTTCGTAGACACAAATCCCGGTCGGGGAACCGGCCCCCGTTTGCAGCAGATTGGGCACGACGCCCGGATCATTGAGATGCCAATGACGCAGGGGAATCTCCTGGTGCATACCGGGACGTTCCGTCTTCCAGGCCGCCCCCGTGAATTCGTCGACGTAGCCGTAATTGCCGAATTCCATTACGAAATTAATACGCGTCCCACGATTTCCGTCGTCGTCATTGTCGGATTGCCAGAGCGTGCCGAATGAATCGACGGTCACTTCCCAGTTGTTGCGGAAATTCCAACCCAGCGTTTCAAATTCGCTGCCATCGAGATTGCAACGAAACACCATCCCCTGTTGATACGGTTTACGCTGGTCGTTGACTTCGTTGCCAGCCAAGTCAACGATCGGTTTGCCATCGCGGTCACGAATCTGTCGACCGGCATTGCCGAAGTTGAAATACAGCTTGCCGTCGGGGCCGAATACGAACGCATGAATACCATGATCATGCTCCGTTCCCGCGATCCCAGTAAACAGAAGTTCCTTGCGGTCCGCTTTGAGATCGCCGTCATCGTCGATCAGATAGAAGACACTATCCTTGGCCGACACGATGGCCCGCGTCCCCTTGCCGTTGGGTGTCGCCAGGACGCAAATCCCGTGAGCCGAATCGATGTCACGACCCTGATAGAATGTGCTCGCCTTGTCCGCCTGGCCGTCGTGATCGGTATCTTCCAGAATCAGAATCCGATCCCCTTCTTTGCGTTCGCGCTGGTTGCGAAACAGGCGGTAATTCACCACTTCGCAAACCCATACCCGACCGAGGTAATCAATGTCGATGTTCGTCGGGTTTAACATCAGCGGCTCCGCCGCGAACAGCGCCACTTCAAGATCATCATGAACCTTAAGCTGATCGACCGCGTCGTCCGCTTCGTGGCTGGCCGGGCCGCTGTTGACCTGGGCGACCAACTGCAAGCGAGGTTGTTGGGTATAAACCTGAAACTTCACCGAGGCAGCGTCGCCACAATTTCCTTGGTCCGTGCCGCCGTTATCGAGTCCGCCGCGGGCCGTAAACCGCGTGTACCCGGTGGGCAGGTCGTACGCAATGATCGAGTTGGCATGGGTCCCAATTCCGAACGCGACCGACTTGCCAGCGATCTTCAGTGGGCCACCCCCTGCGTTCTGACCGACACGGACAGCCCCGAAGCCCGTGCTGGCGGCCTTCCATTTCAGATCGGTTAACTTCTTCTCACCAGCGGGCCCCTTTAGAGTCGGTTCGGCCCAATCCGCCCAATCGCAGGAATATCCGTTGCCGCCGTCGGTGACGACCAGGAACAACTTCTTAGCGCCGCTGATGTCGACGTCGATGCTGGCAGCGTGGCCCGGCGTTTGCGCGGTCACGACGGGCGTGGAAAACGCAGGCTTAGGAGACGGCCCCCGCGCCGTCTTGGACGATTTGCGGGCTGGCTGCTGCGCCTCAAGCTGCGTACTGGTTAGACGGTACCGGGCGCGAATCCCCTTCCGATCAAATTTTTCCGGCTGCTTCTCGTCCTGGTTTTCTTCAAGTTGTTCGAGCGATACGGGTTTGTCGACAATCCCGTTCTTCGGTACTTCACCGTGGGCAGCCCACACGATGGCGTTGAGCACCAGCTTGCGGAAATTATCATCACCCCAATTCCAATGGTTGTGGCCGCCGGTGAATCCGAACCCGCGTCCTCCGTTGGGACGTTCGGACGCCCAGGCAACGTGCTGCGGTTCCTTGCGTTGGAGCACCGCGGCCCGCACATCGGGATTGCCACTGTGAGCGCCATCCGGCCGGCTCAGCGTTTCGGGACCAGGCATGTCGGTCAGGATCGGGGTGACACCCTCCATCCCCTCTCGAAATCGCATGTGGT
Organism: bacterium; assembly: GCA_030432015.1. GTDB lineage: Bacteria > Planctomycetota > Planctomycetia > Pirellulales > Pirellulaceae > ARS98. The sequence continues at coordinate 23,155 of JAUIHJ010000008.1, read as the reverse complement.
AGTACCATTCGTCGTTCACTTCGAATGGCTTCACACCGCGGGTCGTGGGATGCTCGGGAAATGACTCGAACTTGGCAGTCCAGTGAGGATTTACCGACCAGTGCGGTTCAAAGTAACCGCCGATCCATTTGAGAAAATAGTCACCCGGCTCGCCCTTCGGCACCTCGACGCCATAGTGGAGGCAGACAACACCGACCCCCGCGTCGGCCATTTTGTCCATGCTTTCCGCGTGGGGAATGACTGGGTGACGTCCGCCGCCATCGGCGTACATGACCACCGCGTCCGCGCCGGAAAACACGCTCTCATCCTGCGGCCAACCATTTTGGAGCACTTCGGTCTTGATTCCGGGAATGGCCGCCTGGAGCGCCTTCGCCAACAACACACAGCCGGCGTAGTGCTCGTGTGAACCATACCCATGGCTCGGCCTGCCTGCCACGAAGACAATCTTTTTCGCTTTGCGCTTGGCTAGGTCATTTTTTTTTTCGCCGGCCGCAGAACCGTTGTCCTTGGCCGCGGGCTTGCTGCCTTCAGCCCCCTCGCCTCCGCCTTGCCCCAGATGCTTAATACGAATGTTACGGAACTGCACCTTCATGGGCGGCCCCTGGTGCAACTGCAGCGCGAGGATCCCGGTTGCCCGACGATCCTGCTTGTCTTCATCCGTGCATTGGCTCGTCAGCACCCCGTTGATGCGGTGCGTGAATTCGAAGCCCTTGGCGGTGATGTGGTATTCGTTCCAATCTTCCTTCTTGATCTTGGTCTGGATCTCAGCGGAATTGCCAACCGAACCAACCACGGTTGGCTTGTGATTGTCGCCAATGACGGTCTTCTGGCCACGATTGGCAAGAATGCCGCGGAACCGCTCGCCGTACAGAATGCCGGAGTACGTATCACCCGCCTCAAAGTCTCCCTGGTACCCGCCAACGACCCACTTGTTGGCCGGATTGTTCTTATCTTCAACGCTGAAGCTACGATATTGAATGCCCGAGTTTCCATTGATGATGCGGTATTCGAGCTTGAGTTCGAAGTCGCCGAGTTCGCCCCCGCGCCAGATGATAAATGTATTGCCCTTGGTCGGATTGTCGGCCGTTGTCTGCCCCGTGATCGCGCCGTCTTCCACACTCCAAAACTTGGGGTTGCCGTCCCATTTATCAAGCGTCTTACCATCGAACAGCGACGTGTAGCCAGCGTCTTCCGCGGTCGCGAACGATGCGGCGAGGCAGATGAGGAGGGCAAGAATATTGAACTGCGAAACACGCTTCATGGGGGCTCTCCGTGAATCAACCGTGGAGGGGAGGGAACGCCAAGCTAGGGAATGACAGTTTGCACCTGGAAAAGGAATGGGGCACCCTGGCAGGATCAGGTCGTCACGATACCCGGATAGGACCCGCAAGTCAAATATCCCGAGGGGTCAGCAGCGGTCAAGACATGTCGCAAATTCAGGCCTGGATCGCCGCAATCAAACCGTCGGCGGGGCGAGCGACAGGAACGCTGTGCCGCCGCGAAATAGGCACACGCCCAATGCCGCGCGGGCATCCTGAAACGTGTGCCTGCACGTTGCTGTGTTGTGGCGCCTGACCGGATAGAATGAAACCGGCAACGCAAGATCGACTGACGATCAACGCGCCGAACAAATGAAAGCAGCATCCAATGGCGTTCGGCAAACCCAAGGCTCGCAAGATTCAGACCGACCACTTGCCGGGGCCCATTGCGACCAGCTATCGGCGCATCTTCACGCGTCACGAACCGGATGTCGAACGCCTGATGTTCATTCTGGACACGGCGGAAATTACAGCCCGCTTTCTCGGCGCGGTGGTGCTCTGCACGTTGCGGGAACTGGCCCAACAGGGCAAGGTCGCGCCCCCATTGGTCGATCTGGGTGACGCGTCGACGCGTCTCAAGAAACCTTCCTTCGGTTTATGGATGGAGATTCTCCGCGAAGGCGCCCGCCGCCTCGTCGGCAACGAAGACGCATTTTCCGACGACGCGGCACGGTCGGTGGCCATGGACCTATGTCATTTCGTTTTTAATGAACACCAGAAAACCCAAGGTCGACCCTACGCGGACCTGGAAGCCATCGTTGTGATTCGAAACAAAGTGCACCACCCCGCGGAGGAACTCGACATCCCCTCCCTGTGTGAACGAGCAGAGAACCTGATCAATCAAGCGCTCTCGCACCTGGAGTTCTTTGAGAATTATACGTCGTATGTCGTCAAGCGAATCAACCTCCGCCGCCGCCGACTTTCCGAGCCCGCGTACGAACACCAATGCTTTCTGCTGCAGGGCGAAATCGATTTTCCCGCGGCGGCGACCGACGATCGCAACTGGCACACGGAAACCAGTGACGTGCTCATTTACCGTGGCGAGACGTCATACCTGAACCTCGATCCACTGTTCGTCTACATTCACGCCGACGACATCGACGCAGCCAAGACGGGATCAAGCACCAAGGCGGATGAGGTCTACCCGGGCATGTATTGCTTTGCGGGATATGCGTCCAAGTCTGCGGGCATCGTGGCGGACTACGCGCCGTGTTCCAGCAGCACGAAATCGTTCCGGACGTCAAACGAGTCGTTTCGCGATCCAGCGATGGCACGTTGCTTGAACCAGGGTGTCGAGGAACTGCTGCAATTGCTCGGCACGGTGGCAGCGTCAACCGCGAACGAAGACTAACTGAACCGCCGCACGTGGTGGTGCCGTGCGCCGCCGGAACATCGAGTTCGACGCCAAGCGGCATTGCTCAGCCAACGAAACAGATATTTTAATCACGATGAATGAACCGGCCCCAGAACTGTCACGAGCAGAACTGCTGTTGCGTTATGCGAAGCAGCCGGCACGAAAGGCCGTCGCAGCGGAACGACGTTCACCATTCAAGTTTCTGGATTCGTACGATATCGCTGACGCCGACATCTTCTTCGGCCGCGACAATGAGATCGACGAACTCCTGCGGCATTTCCATAGCTCCGGACACGTGTTGATCTACGGCGAATCCGGATCGGGCAAATCATCCCTGGTTCAATGCGGTTTACGTTCGCGGATTCCGGAAGCCGACGCCCTGTTCATTCCCCTGCGCGTTCACCAGGCCGGACTGCCGTCAATCAGCCTGCAGATCTCCACCCATGCCATTGGTGCACTCGAGGAGGCCGCCGAGATCCCCTCGGGCGCGGGGCTGGTCGTAACGTTGCGCGCCGCGCGCGAGGCAGCATCGCGGCCACTCGTCCTGTTCTTCGACCAGTTCGAAGAGCTGTTCATATTCCATGACAACGAAACGCGACAGCGGTTTGCCGATGACCTGGTGGCCATCCAGCAAGCCGCGTTAAATGTCAAAGTCATTATCGGCATCCGCCAGGATTATCTGGCCCACCTGAGCGAACTGGAGGATACCGTCGAGGGCCTGTTTGACAATCGCTTCTGGCTGCGACGCATGTCGCGCGAGAATGCCGCCCACGCCGTCGTGCAAGCCTGCACCACCTGCGACGTCAAGATCGATGATGGTGTCGCCAAAGCGGTACTGCAACGCTTGGATCCCAATGGCCTGGGGATCGAATTGCCTTACCTGCAAGTGGCGATGGACCGTCTCTATCGCCAGGCGCTCGCTGAAAACCCCACACAACCGATCATTACCCAGCAAGACGCGGAAGCACTTGGCGACCTGGCCAATATTCTGGGATCGTTTCTGGTCGAAGAAGTTGCCAAGCTCCCTTCGCCCGATACCGGTCGACAGATCCTCAAGGCCTTCGTCACGCGCGAAGCCACGCGCCGCAGCCTGGACCGCGACGCAGTCGCCCAGGAATCTGCCGGATTCGGCGCGGCGATTCCGCCCGACGTGCTCGATCATCATCTGCATCAACTGGCGAGCGTCCGGATTCTACGGGAGATCGCGGGGACCTACGAGTTGCGTCATGACGCACTCGCCTTGACCGTTTCGGGCTGGATTTCCGAGGTCGAAAAAGAGCTGATCGAAGTTCGCGACAATTTGGTCAACCGCTTCAAGGAGTACGAAGCGCGCAGCCAGCATGAGGACGCATTGTTGGACCAGGGTTTCCTGGACTACCTGGCAATCTACCAAGGGCGGCTCAAGGCGCTGCTCAACAGCAACCTGCACCAATACATCCAAGACAGCCAACGGCATGTTCAAGCCGCCCAGCGCTTCAGGCGACGAATCCGGCAACTCGTCACCAGCGCGGTCTCGATCATCATTCTGGGCTGCCTCGCCTTTTCCCTGTGGCGCTGGTTCGACGCGGAGCAGGCAAGGAAGACGGCCATTCGATCCGCGGAGTTTGCCGCAGGTCGTGAGAAGGATGCCCGCGCCAGTTCCGAATTAGCGGATGTCGAGCGAAAGCGGGCCGATGCCCGCGAGAAAGACGCCATCGAAGCACAGCGCGTCGCCGAGTTACGACTGATTGAAATGTACGGCAAGGCGGGGCTGCAGGCAGACGCGCTCGGCAGACCCTCGGAAGCCGTCCTATGGTTTGCGGGCGCCGCAAGCCTGGCGAGCGCTGCGCCCAGGATCGAGGAAGCCAATCGACTTCGATTTCAAAACTGGAGTCGGACGTTTCCCACGCCGGTCCGAGCCTTCTCGCAACCCGGTCCCGGATACGCCACGCTCACGATGGATTTCCATGCCGATGGCACCCATCTGCTGGTCCAGGCACGCAACGACATCTGCACCATCTGGGATCTTCAATCGGAAAAACCCATCAGATTACCATGCGGTAACGGGCCAGTTCGATTCGCCCTCTGGAATTCGACCGGCGATCGCTGGCTGGTCGGCCCCAAACACCAAGATGTCGAATGCTACAGTTTTCCCGCCGGCGAGCTGCTCTACAAGATCCCTGACTCCAGCACCATGTCGACCGCCGCCATGACTTCAGACGGCCAGTTGCTGGCGCTGGCAAGCGACAAACTGCGGATCTGGGACTGCCACGCCGAAGCGTTTGTTGGCGAGGAAATCGCGCACCCTGATGCCATCGAGTACATCGTCTTTGATCCGTCGGGCGACAAGCTCGCCACCGCCTGCGCCGATGGCGTCGCGAGGATCTACGCCACGCGCAACCGAGTTGAGCCATCACGACCACTCTTCCCTCCTGTGCCGAACGTTCCAGGGTTGTTCACCGGTGGTCGAGTACATCCACCCACTTTCATCGACCGCGGTCGCGGTCTGCTCACGCTCAGTTCGAGCCGACGTGGGCACGACGACGTTGTGACGTGGTGGGACGCCAGCAGCGGAGAAGTGGTGCAGGAAATCCATTCGGCGGTGATGTGGGTCTCCGGCGTGCTGTCGAGCCCTGACCAACGGCACTTTGCCGTCCATGGACAAAACGGAGCAGAATGCTGGAATATCGCGACCCGCGAATCGATTGGAGTCATGCCCAACGGTGGACTCGTTGACGAAGCGGCGTTTTCGCCCGACGGAACTGCCTTGCTTACCGTCAGCTTTGACCGCACCGTCAGCCTGTGGTCAGCCCTCGACGGAGAGCTATTGACCGACCAACTGCCGCACCAGTATGAAGTCATCCGGTGCAAGTTCTCCGCCGATGGACGACATTTTGCCACGGCCCAAGCGGACAACGTAATTCGAGTCTGGAGAGCCACCCACGACAATTGCTTTGCCGAAGTGGTCTTGCAAGATAACACGTATTTCCCCCTGAGTCCTGACGGGAGATACACGCTTCCCGCCGGTTGGAACGTCAGTCGCGAAATGACCGAGACGCGCGTTTACGAGGTTAGCACGGGGAATCCCGCTGGACCGAACCTGGAAGTCGGAGGTTTGCTGAACGCAGGGTGTTTTTCACCGACTCGGCAGCACGTCGTAACCGCCAGTTCGCGCGACCAATCGCTTGTCGAATCTCAGTCCGACGTGGATTTGCAACTTCAACAACCTGGCTGGCTTCGCTTCTGGGATTGGCGGACAGGACGGCAACTTTATGAACCAACACCGACTCCCTCTGAACCTGTTGGAATCGCGTTCAGCCCGGATGGTCGTCTTGTGGTTGCGGTGTGTGCTGTGGGTGAGATCCTGGTGGTGGATGCGACCACCGGTGCCATCGTGGACCAACTGGATCAGCAAGACGTTTACGTCACCCAGCGGGCAAATCAGTTTAAGGTAACCTTTTTTCCTGGCGGCAAACGTTTTGCAACTTGGCTCAATACGAATGTCCGCGTCTGGGATACGCAGACGCGAACGCTGGCCTATACGTTACCTCACGAATCGGTCTGTCATGACCTCACGTTTTCCGACGACCGGGAGTTTTTGGCGACGACGTCACAGGACAAGACCGCCTCTGTTTGGCACGCGTCCAGCGGAAAACGCGCGGCGCCCCCGCTTCAACATCCAGATTGGGTCTTATCTTCCAAGTTCAGCCCCGACGGAACTCGGCTATTTACGGCATGCCGCGACAAAATGGCACGAGTCTGGGAATGGCAATCTGGAATTCTGGCTTGCCCACCGCTTCCGTCCCAGGAACCTGTCATCGAAGCGCACTTTGCAGCCGGTGGCGATTACCTATTCACCTCCGCCCTTTCCCAGCCCGTCAGGTTCTGGGACGGTGGCGGCAAGCCCATCACGCCACCACTGAAAACTCCTGGCCGTTTTGGCGCCGGTTTTTTTGCGGATCTCACCTCCGATGGCAACTACGCCGTGGTCGCCGGGAGCGGCGACTTGTTGCGGATTTTTGACGTCCGCCACTGGACGACACTCGAAGATCCCAAGCTCGATTTGGAGAGCCTTCAGCAACTGGGAGAATTGAATTCCGGACATCAGCTCCATGCGGGTGACGATGTCGTCAATCTCACTTCCGATGAATGGCTGCAACGCTGGCAAACATTTCGCGAACGTCACCCAGGCGTGCCGACTCTCGTCGCGACTTCGGCCGAGCGCCGCGCCTGGCATCGACGCCAAACAAACCGTTGGGAGGCGAGCCACTACGAGATCAACTGGTACGCAATCGTCTTTCACCTCAATCGGTTGATCGAAATCGATCCGGCCCTGCCCGAACTCTATCGCCGTCGTGGTCTCGCATTAGCGCGTTTGCAGCAGTGGAACAAGGCCGAGGCCGATCTCACCACAGCGGTAAAACTCACAGAACAGAGACTGGAGGCCGAACCAGAAGATGCCCTGGTGCAGGAACAACTCGGTGTCTTGTACAACGAATTCGTCAAGCTACGGCTAGACATGGGTGACTTTTCGGCGGCCGAGGAATTCCATCAGAAACGGACGGCGGCCCTTCGCCGACGTGCCGATGCCGATCCACACAACGCCCAAGCCCGGCGCACATGGGAATCGGCGGCGCAAAGAGTCGACTTTGCCATCGCTGCCTACCACAGCCAGCTATACCACGGCGCGATGAACGTGTTTGAAGAGGCGATGAACCGTGACGCAAGTCTCGCGGACAATCTTGACATTGGCGTCCGCTACAACGCCGCGTGCTGCGCGTCGCTTGCCAGTAGCGGAGCGGGAGACGGCCAACAACTCACACCGGACCAACGAACGCAACTCCGGAAAAAGGCCCTTTTCTGGCTACGCGAAAACCTTGCGGCGTGGACCAGCCGACTGGCGACGGCGACACCGCCGGAGCGGGCCGCCATCCTCGAGACGCTCGAACATTGGCAACGCGACTCCGACCTGAATGGGGTCCGCGATTCCGACCACATCGCCACGCTCCCCGAAGATGAACAACAGAAACTCACACAGTTGTGGGACGACGTCGCGGCGTTGCGAACGAAGAAGACAGATGACACATGACAGATGAAACGCGCCGGCCGATCAGTCCTCTGGACGACCTCCTCGTCGAGATTCACCGTGGAGTCGTCGCCCTCCTGGACATCCCTGGCGACCCTGGCCACTTCGACCTCGCCTCGGGGCTGGAAGCACTCACCAGCCGGCGCGGGCCGGTCATGGAATACGGGCCTTGGCAAACCGCGCTCAAGCAATTGATCCGACAACTCATCCTGCTCGACAGCATGCGCATCGGCACCCGCCCAGCCCGTTCATGGGCGGAACTGTTGGCATATGAACTCGAATCACGCGGTCGTCATGACGACCCGAGTGCTTCTCTGATCTCGCGGCTCTATCGGGGTGTGGCCGGCGTGGCGCGTCGCGATCAGGAGATTGCACTCAACAACGTGCATCTCGCCTGGCAGCAGCGTCACTTGCTGCAAGCCGATGACCTCTGCTACGCGCTGTGGGCGCTGACCAGCGCCGCGATCCAGCAACGCGACTTGACGGTGGCCCGCCGGTTCGCCGCAAGTTGGCTCGATCGGTCTCGACAACACGTTGGCTCCGACGGCTGCTTGCAAGCCAGACTGTTCGTCATTTTGCTCGACCTGCTCACCGGCCAGCCGTCCGCCGCGTGCGCTGCAGCCGAAGAACTCTCTGCCGGAAAGATCGCCGGAACTTGGGCACCGGTGGCACGTTTGCTCTCGCTCTGGCTGGCCCCTCCCGCCACCATCGATCGCACCCGTCAGCTCGACAACTGGCCGGCGGCCGAGCGGCATGGCGTCGAGTTTCAATGCGCTGTCGCATTCTGTACGGGCGGGCCCGTCGATGCTTCCGAAAGCCGGCCATCGATCCCGTTTGTGCTGGGCGAGCGATGGTGCGAGCCGCAGGAAGATCGCGACGATTTCGCCTTCCTCTGTCAGATCCGTGGACGCTATCGTCGCGAGCAGGATCTCGTCGACCTCTCCGACGAGCGGCTCGAGCAACTCGTCGACTGCCTGGCACACTGGAACTTGCGGCTGCCGCTACGCCAGTGCGAAATCATCCTTAAGGATCGCCTCCCGCATCGTTACTACCGATCGCTCTTGTCGCGGCAGCTTGGCCACCACGTCTGCGAAGAACTGCTCGACAACACCGGAGCGGCTGCCGACGGCGCCCAGCAGGTTGAAGTCACCGTCTTCATGATGGACGTGCAGGGCTATTCCACGTTTTGTGAAACGGTCGATGCAAGCGAGATTTTCGATTTCCTGACGCCGGTTTTCAAGGTCATGCAAGACGAGCTTCGAGCCGTTGGTGGGATGCTGCACGAGTTCGTGGGTGACTGCATCATGGTCGTGTTCAACAGCGCGGCGAGCACATTGGATCAGGGGATCGGCCTGACTCCGCCGCCGACACCGGTTGAAATCCTCTGCTGCACCGCGCGTTGCCTTCGCCGCAACGACATGCTCGCCACCTTGCTTGCATTGCAGGGCCGCCCGATTTTGCAATTCGGGATCGGCGTGCATCGAGGCTCGGCCGCCAAGTCGTTCCTGGGTGGAATCGAACGTTGCCATCTGGGTGTGCTCGGCAACACCGTCAACCTGTCGGCGCGGCTCGAGGCACTGACGCGCAAACTACCTAGCCCGATCGCGGTCACGGCTGAAATGCTCGGTGCGCGGTGGCCCGATCTGGAAGGCAATCAACATGGAAACCTGCCTGATTTCTGGCAGTCACCGGACGACATCAATTTCAGTCTGCGATACCTGGGCGAATACGAAGTCAAGAACATTGCGCGTCCAGTCCCCATCTTTGGAGTCCATTCGCTGCTTCGCTTCTGCGTCGACTTCGTACCGATGGGATATGTCGCCTCGCCCGAGCCGAACGTCGTCTACATGGATACGGGATGCAGTCTCGAACCGGGGATCATCGACACGCACTTTGAACCGCGCGACGGCGTGCCCACTCCCCACGCCGCGAGCGCCTGTGAATTGCTGCTGGCCGAGCCGCAGCGGCTGCTCTTCGACCATCTTGGCCTCGATCCCGGGAACGCCCGCGTCGACCACGAAGCACAGCGGATCGAATTTCGAGTTCACAGCCAGCCGGATCTCGATTGTTGCGCGTGTCTCTATACGGCCTACGAATTTCTCAGTGGCGAGCCGCGGAGGGAACGTTTGCAGGAGCTCGCCGCGTACGCCGGAGCGATCGACAAGGGCACCATCCCCGAGCCACAACATCTTGCCGATTCGCTGTACGGCGTTTTCATCGCGCACGTCAGTCGCACGCAGTCCAACGCCCGAAAAGCCGGCCGGGCCCCACAAGACCTCGACGTTCTCCAGGCGGGACTTCGCGTGATCGACGCCGCGGCGCTGTTAGCCGATTTCCTGACGCAGCAAGGGGAGACTCCGGCACTGGCAAACATTTTCGCGGCGCAGCCCACCTGGTTCGCCGAGGAACGCAAACTGATTCGGGACGATTACCGGACGTACCGCGAACATGACTGGAGAAAGCAAAATGAATACCAGGCATTCGTACGGAGCGCGGACTCAGCCGTGACAGGTCCCGTCACCGGCTTGTGGATCGACCATCCGCAGAGCCTGTTGTTCAAACATTGGGCGCGAACCGACACCGAGGCGGACGGCGGGCGGGGCTACGGTTTCATGGCGGTCGACCTTTCTACGGCGGCAAAGTCCCGCTTTGTGATCAGCGTTGCACCGGATACGGGAGTCGATCTCGCCGGTCTCGGCGAGACCTTGGAAGCCGCCGAAGCGCGCCGCCGCGAGCAACTCGGCCAACAGCGCCCGGTCGAACCCCGGCGGTTCCCCTGCGACAACGCCGATCCCTGGTACTGCGGTTGGGGGCACGATTTCACCATCATCGATTCGCCCTTCGCCGGAACCGTCCTCACGGCCGTCGAGGTCAAGCAAATCCACCAACAATGGCGCAACGGCACTTCGCCCCGCGGCGATTGACGCAAACCCGATACGTCACATTGACGTTCGAGCGGCGATCGTTTGCACTGCCGAGCATGCCATCTGACAGGTCGCTGTGACTGAGGCTCGTGCTGCAGCGAATGGTCTTCAGCTTGCCGCCATCGTACTTCGCCCGCGCCGCGTCCTCGGAGAACGGTACGCCCCACGCTTTGGGCACGACGACGCCCGTTTGGTGCGGCGTCAACGAGAAACGGTTTGATCATTTCGTCCCCAAGTCGGCGAGGATCGACACGACATGCTGCTGGCGCAATACGTCGTCCAGGCCCGTGCAAGTGACAACGACTTTCGATCCGCCGGAAATGATCGGTTGAGTGAGAGCGAGAACAATCCTTCCCGCCTTAACGGAGACAGCAGAGTGTTCGCGGACAATGTTGGTGGGGAGGAGCTTGTGTGCATAAAGTACAAACTCCCTGACGCCGAGGTTCGTACTCGCGATACACGTCACGCCCTTGGTGGCTGCATCATTGCCGTTCTTTCTCGGATCACGTCCGCCTGGATCACACGAACCTGTAGCGCATTGAGCGGCCCCCATGCGTACTTGATGTTGGCGGCATTGGAATTTCCCTTACCCCGCTGGGAATAGGGCGGTTGGGCGAAACGCGAGTAGCGGGCGCAGCAAACAAACGACACTCCACACGTGGCGGCGAGAGTTGTGTGGAGTTGTTCACCAACGTTTCGGAATGGGCGTTTCGGAATGGGCCGCCCAACCTGTCCTCGGTCAGGTCCAGTGGTCTTGAACGCGGCTGGAGTCCACGCGAAGTGGCCAAGCCGCCACGACGCATTGCGGTCGAATTCACGTCATTGCCTCTTGGCGTCGTTGCGTATCAGTCCCAACGACGGTGATCATGGCGGCAAACGCCTGAGTACGCCGCGGACGGGCGTTCTGCCTCACCCATCCGCGAATCCACGTCGGATCACATCGACGCGCATGAAGGATTCTAGCCATCGTGATTGGCGGAATTCAGGACAGGCCACACGCCCGTGATTGGGACCACGCGACATCCACACCAAACGGAAGTCCAGATTGTGAAAATGCGTAAGACGCAACATGAGGGAATGGCGCCAGATCTGCTCTCGATAAGGTAAATGGGCTAGGTGCGGCGACCGTACTGCGCGTGACTCTCGGGGTCGTGGTGCGCACCAAGATGATGGTCCCTGCCGTCGATCCGAACGCGAGATTGCCCAGAGGGCTGGTGATGCGAGTAGGCGGGCGGTTCGCGTCGAAAATTGTTGGCCATTGTGCGGCTCTCCTTTGATTCGGTGGCAAACGACCACTTGGAACCGGAATCAAAGCCGCACTGCCAACGGTGTTGGCAGGTCCGCAACTACTGCATTCAGCCTTACTTACTTCCAGAGCGGGTGACCGGAGTCGAACCGGCGACAAACAGCTTGGGAAGCTGTCACTCTGCCAACTGAGTTACACCCGCGTGATGATTCTTCATTGTGGGTTTACACCGATCAGCGTGTCAAGCAGCGATCGCCAAAATGCAGGGCGGATCGCTTTGTGCAATGGCGGGCTCTGCGAATTCGAGCCTGCCGTCACCAGGATGCACGCGGCCGCCACCTCTCGCGCTGTGTCGTGGTCACTGCCAGCCTCCCATCGTCGTCAGGAAAGAAACTCGCTAAACTGCCCGGCAGAATCAACTCACCACCAACGAACGGTCGATCGTGTCCAACAATATCATTCTCTTCCTGGTGACGGTGGTTCAATTCTACTCCTACGTCGTGCTGGCACGAGTGATTCTCACCTGGCTGCCAAATATCAGTCGTACAAATACCCTTGTCGAGTTCATTTATCAGCTCACCGACCCGGTCCTCACTCCCATCCGCCAGGCACTTCCGGCGATGGGAGCGGTCGATTTATCGCCCCTGGTACTGCTGATTGGGTTGCATTTGGTACGGTCGCTGCTAATGAGCATGACAATTGCCATGTGAAGTGGACCGCCAATTAAAAGGGGGGGCTGTCGGTATGCAATGCGGGGCAGGTTCATCTTGTCCCCAAATCGGGATCGGAGATAAACTCCAGGCCGGACGTCCGACAGGTGCGTGCCTATAATGAGGACGCACGCTTCAGCTCACGGTAATCGCCATGCATGCATCGCTGTTAATCTGCCTGGCCTTGGCCACCACGCCTGTTTCGACGGACACGGCGCTCGTCTGTCCAACCGAATTCCTGCCGGCCCTTCAGCCGTGGGTCGAGCATCGCGAGGCGCAAGGACATCGGTTCGTGCGGATTGCCAACACACTGTCAGCCCGGCAGTTGCGCGACGAGATTCGTCGCCAGGCGAAGCGTCATCCCTTGCGATTCATCGTACTCGTCGGAGATGCCGACCCGCTGGCGAATTCCAGTCGCGACGTGCTGGCACGATCCGTACCGACGCACCTTTCCCAGGCAAACGTCAATGTGCGCTGGGGATCCGAACCGCAGATCGCCACGGACATGCCGTTCGCCGACCTGGACGATGACCAGATCCCCGATCTTGCCATTGGGCGACTGACGGCGGACAGTCCGCAACAGCTTGCTGTGATGGTGAAGAAGATCTTGGACTATGAACGGCACACCGACGCCGGCCCCTGGTGTCGGCGACTGAGTGTGGTGGCCGGCGTCGGCGGCTTTGGCGGGCTGGTCGACAGCGTATTGGAAACGGCCACCAAGAAATTTCTGACCGAAGGCATCCCGTCGGGATATTCGATGTCGATGACCTATGGAAGCTGGCGCAGTCCCTACTGTCCGGACCCGCGTGCATTTCGGACCGCGACCATGGAACGACTCAACGAAGGCTCCCTGTTCTGGATCTACATTGGTCATGGCCAGCGGCGCTACCTGGACAGCATCCGCGTTCCCGGTGGCGCATTTCCAATCTTCGACGTCGATGACGTGCGGGAATTGCAGCGGACGGCCGGCGCACCGATCGCCATCTTCCTGTCGTGCTATACCGGCGCTTTCGACGAACGTCGCGATTGCCTCGCCGAAGAACTCCTCCGAAGTCCGCAAGGTCCGGTCGCCGTCTACAGCGGTTCGCGCGTCACCATGCCCTACGCAATGGCGGTGATGGGCAATGAAATGATGAGCGAGTACTTTGAACATCGCCGCGCGACACTGGGCGAACTTGTCCTGCATGCCAAGCAGCGGATGGCACAACCGTTGGAAGACGAACCGCAGGACGCGAATCGAGCGATGTTGAATTCGATTGCCAAAGCGATTAGTCCCGCGCCCGATCAGTTGAATGCCGAGCGGATGGAACATCTATTACTGTTTAACCTGATGGGCGATCCCCTGCTCCGCCTCAAGCACCCTCAATCCGTGGAGATCGACGTCCCACCGAACGCCTACGCCGGCGAGCGTGTCACGATCGGCGGCCGTCTGCCATTTGCTGGACGATGCACGATCGAGTTGACGTGCCGTCGCGATCGGACACGTCAGCGGATGCCGCAACGCGTGTCGTTTGTGCCGACGAATACGGCGCTCGTCGCATATTCGACCAGGTACGCGGAGGCGAACGATCGGCGCTGGGTAGGGGAAGTGTTTGCCGGCGAGGCAGGTGAGTTTCAACACGAATTGATCGTGCCGGCCGATGCCACCGGACCATCCCACGTCCGCGTGTTCGTCGAACACGAAGGAAAGTTCGCCCTCGGCTCTACCGACATCTACTTACGCCGTTCAAAGCCTTCAACCGCCGGCGAAGCAACCGCGACGGGTAAGTAGTCTTGCGCCGTATGCCTTCGTCGCGCGCCTGCCTGGGCGGACCGAGGCTGGCGCCGGTAGAGAATGGTCCCGCGTCTAACGCGTCTCAATGTGCCGCGAAAGGGATTCTGCTGTCAACAAAGCCGACCCGAAAAGCTGCCAACGTTGGACGCGGCAAATCATGGCGGGGAACGGCACCGGAGCCGTCGTGACACCCCTGGTACTCGAAATCGAATCAAGTGTCGTACCAGGGGCGTCGTCCGACCGGTGCCAACGCATCCGAATCCAGAAGCGAAGACACGAACTCCGTTCATGATCTTGGGTTCTTGCCGACCTCCGTTGTAGCTCAACGGCGGCGCCGTCGCCGCTCAAGCTCACGTGCGGTTGTATTGAGCAGATGTGCGTCGGCATGCTTGCCTTGTGACGTACAGATTCTGGCAAGATTTCGTTTAATCTGTGCCGCCTTGCCGTACTGGCCCGCTCGCTGTGCATTCTGCGACTCGCGAGACATGTTGTACTTTGCCTGTTCAATCGGTGGCGGCGTTGGGCCACGATAATTGTCATACTTGGAAAAATCGTCGGTCATTTCAATTGCTCCAAAAAACAACGTGAGGACACTCCCAATCACGGGACCAATCACAATGGGCAAGATTCCGAAATCCACCTACTCCCGAGCCTTGAGCTTCTCGAATTCCCGCCGCTGTTGGCGTCGACGGATTTCGCCGGGATCACAGACGACAATACCGACCGTCGGTCTTCCACAGGTGGGCAAAAAAACCTGTCCGCCCCGATTTCCAACCGCGGCATCGACCAAGCGTATCGGCGGTTCGGTCGTGTGGTCAAAGATGCGTTTCTTGTTCATCGCGTTACCTCATCAGGTGATGACATTGGACCATTCAATTACGTGTCTCTGCGCTGGACGGCCAACCGGATCTGGAGGCGGCCTTGGTTCGTCGCGTGCCGGCGAATCAGCACTGCCACCGGGCAGTCATCCGAGTTTCGCGCGGCGGGCGTTAGGGATCATAATCATCACCGCCGGCATCGCAGGCGGGACGACTGAAGATCGTCCGCAGTGCCGCGGTTCGCCCGCGTTCCCCATCGCGTTCGGTGGAACGCTCCAAGTAGTTCTTGGTTGAGCCATTGTGGTCGTTAACCACGTAACGCACTTCACTTGGTTTGTCGGGATTCCTAACCTTCTTCTCCGTCCAGGGCAGGAAGAAGGTATGGTTCCCTGGTTTCTCGTAGTCACCCACAGCAGTTCTCCTGAGATCGAGTTAAGGGGAGTAAAACCAATTTCGTCGTCATGCTTCGCAAGTGCCTGCGAAGTACGCCGACGGTTACCAGCCCGATGCAGTTCCCTGGCACTTCGACTCAAATTCGGAACGTGAATCGACTGGCTGCGTCAGTCCAGGCGGTGACGCGACTATCATTCAAACCACGCTTCCCGACTAGGACGTATGTTTCTCGAAACTTTTTTCCAGGTGTCAGGAGACGCCCACAGTCGGTCCAACAGCAAGCGTGTCCGCGAATCGGGCGTGTACAGCCGAAACCACCGTTTGTCGGCACGCCAAATTCATTGCTCGGCGGCAACAGTGACGATCGGTGCGGGGGCTGCTGCACGGCTCGCTCAACTGGCGTTCCGTGAATGGAACGATGGCTCGACGAGCACGATCGGATGCGTTCGCCGCTGCCTCGTGCGGCGTGGTACCATTTTGCCCCAGCAGTTCGGTTACGTCCTTTCCACTCAGGCGGGATTCCAGGGATCATCCGGTCTCTACACCTTGCCGCCTGCACGGGAAGGCCAACCTCCTCGAACGATGGACACGACCCTTTCGACAACTGCTTGGCTGGCAAAAATGGGATAGTCGCTCGACAGCGCCACCTTGTGGTGCAATGCACTACCCAACAACCGCTTCTGGTCCCCTGGCAGGGGACCGAACCCTTGAAACACAGGTGTTTACTGAACAATATGGGGCTGTTCATGCGGAAAACGATGCACTTGTAAAGCAATCTTGGCATCCGGCAAATCCACGCGAGCTGTAATGACGTCGGTATAATCAACGGCCAGTCATGCGCCACGCGAAGGCCGAACCGCGAAAGAACATGAAACAAAGGCGGTCCGTTCTTTGGGCTGCGACCTTCGAGTGGGAGCTTTCCAAGCGTTAATAGTGATAGCGTGCTGTCGCGTTACGCGCAATGCGCCGCTCAAACACGACTACACACCGTTGCAAGTTCTCTCCCTGGAGTCCGTTTCCATGTCAAACGAACCCTCAACAACATCGCCCCCAACATCGCTTGACGAGATTTTCCCAGTCGTCGGGCCGCAGTTAGCGTCGTTGGACGCGGACATCCGGCGTGACGCATGGGAGCAGGTTGTCAGCGTCTACTTCAACACCATGGTCTGGATCGCCAACGTGCAGCTTGGAGCGCCCGGTGCTATACGTCGCCAGGACGTGTCAGGCCAGGACGTTGCGAACGAGGTGGCTTTTAAGATCGCCGCCCGGCTGCGAGGCGATCGCAAGGACCCCCTTACGTTTCCGGACGTCAAGTGCTTGAAGTCCTACATTACGAATTCGATCCGCAGGCACGTCGCGACCTTGGCCAAGCAAGGCATGAGGAGAAGGGAGCGGGAAGTGCCACCCGGACCGCAAGGACTGGCCAACCTTTGCAGCGTCACCGGAGACAGCCCGAGCAAGTATATCAGTCGCGATTACGCTTCGATCGCCGGGGATCGAATCAGATCGGAAATGGTAAGTCGGTTTGGACTGCTGGACACAACATTGTACGAGCGTTACGAAGAGCTAATCCGTGGCAAAGACAAGTACCGTCCTTGGCAAGTCCTCTCAACATTCGCGGCCCAATTCGTCGCCTCGAACCCGGAACCAATCACTGACAAGGAAAAAAGAAAATCAGTTAAACCTCGTTCCATCGAAGCTCGACTTGAACGCATCAAATCCTGGCTGCGGTCGGAAGCGGCGGGCGAATTGGGGCTCTCGGGACCGTAAACAAGCCCTGGATAATCCACATTGCAACGGCGCCCGGAGTTCACCGGCGAGCATTCGATGAGCGATATTCCCATCGACGACCATCTGCAGCGGGTCACGTTGATTGCGTCGTTCGCGGCCGACGGCGACGCGGTGCGTGGTTCGGCTGAAGCCTATTGGCGCGAACATGCCGCGGTCTTCTCCGCTGATCTGTGTTCCCTGTGTGAATTGTTGGCGGAGGAGTATCGAGTCGCCTTGGCTCGGTTGAGCCCTAGCGAATTGACGAACGAGTCGCGCACATGCGGCAGGCAAGATGCGTTGCAACAACGCCTGCTGGCCGTCACACCGGAGGATCAATTTTCCACACACCTGCGAATCCTCCTGGCTGATGTCTTGGAACAATTCCTGCCTGAAGTTCTTGCCGTCCGTGAGGAATACGCGTTCAACGAAGCTGACGACTGGGTCGCTGACGGCGGCTTCAAGCGGGTCTACCGGGCAACGCAAGCCAACTTGA
This sequence comes from bacterium, assembly GCA_030432015.1. Classification (GTDB taxonomy): domain Bacteria; phylum Planctomycetota; class Planctomycetia; order Pirellulales; family Pirellulaceae; genus ARS98. The sequence goes on along the minus strand of JAUIHJ010000008.1, from coordinate 5,289 downwards.
ATCGTGCGGTCGCGTTGAAATTCCCGCTCACCGGCGATGAGGCGGGAAGCGTCACCATCGAAGCTCGACTCCTAGGTCTGCTGAACCACCAGAACGTTCCATCCGTGCATTTCTTTCAGGAAGCGAATGCTGACTCAGAGTGCTTTATTGTCGAGGCATTTGTCGAAGGGAGCGATTGGCAGCGGGTGATGATGGAACAGCGGCGCCGGATCTCCACGTCGTCCGAATGGGATCGTTTTCTCGAAGGAAACCTGCGGATTCTGCAACAGGTCTGCCAACCACTTCGACACGCCCACGAAGAACTTGGGTTGGTGCACATCGACGTCAAACCGGGAAATGTCATGCTGCGGTGCCCCTTGGATCGCGGCGACACGACGGGGGAATTCAACTACGAAGCCGCCGAAGTCTTCGTGGTTGACTGGGGCGAAGGCGTCTTTGTCGACGAAGTGCAGGGCTGGCACGAGAGCCTCCAATCGCGATTCGTTACCCGCAATCCCGATGTCTCCGGCACTCCCGACTACCGCCCACCCGAGCTCAACCGGTTGGCCGGTGGGAAGATCAATTTCGCCGCCATTAAGGACTGGAGGTTGATCGACGTCTATTGTTTGGGCGCCACGCTGTCGTTTGTCTTGGACGGGCATCCGCCGCGAACGGAAAGCGAGCGGACAACTCCCGCCTCCGGCGCCGCCAGCGGCAATTCCCCCTTTCATCTCCCTCAAGAGTTGGTGGCCCTGCGCGACAAGGCGATCGCGCCGCGTCCGGAAGATCGCCATCCGAGTGTCGAGGCGTTCGTTAAGGCGGTCGACCGATATCTGAGGAACGTGGTCGCGATGCGCGAGATCGACGCCACGGACCGGGAGCGTCTGGACTGGGAGCAACGGATTGAGCTACCCGATGAGGGAGACGATGCCGAGTCGGCCGGCGGGCTGGTAAGCGACGGAATCGAGCTCGTGCATCGTTTTGACACGGCCGCCCGCCAGATCATGGATGGGCCCTGGGCTCCTTCGGAGCGGAGACATGAAGAGAATCCCGTGTTGGCCAAGGCGCTATTCGGCTCGCGGAACACCATGGAAAACATTGTGAAGATCGCCACGCACGCTGGGGATTTTCATCAAGCACTCGCGATCAATGACAAATTAAGTTACCTACCGGGGGTGGATGCCAAGTCGCTCTCCGAGAGGGAGAGCGCCCTCAAAGAACGAATCCTGGGCCGTCGCGTCCAGGGCGTGGTCCTGGTCGTGTTGCTTCTGGCGGCCGCCGTGCTGGGCTTTGGATGGCTCCGTACGGATATCGCGAGGCAAGCCGACGAACTGGCTCACCGAGAACAGGCCAATCGTGCGAAGCAGGCGGGCATACGCCTGAAAATTTTGCATTCCGTCGAGATGGACAGCATGACGCGGCAAGGCAGCGCACGATTGGCCGATTCCATGGTGCGATTCGAATGGGCGCGGCTGGCGGAAAGAGCACGCGGGGCCGGTTTTTCCGCCGCCAGTGCCAGATTTCTAGCGGCCGAATATCAGCACGGATTTTACGATGTGGGAGCAACACGCTGGCTCGAGCAACTTTCGCAGGCCATGACCCCACAACATGTCGCGCCGGTGTTCGGCACAGTTCACCAAGACGCTCACCTCAAAGGCACCAACATGTTAGGTGTCCCTTTCGATTTCGTCCTGACTCACAACACCTTTTCGCCGCGCTCAGGGCTGTTAATCGCCGCGGGTGTCACGCCGACAAATCGGCTACGGGCGTGGGATCTCAATACATTCCAGCCGGTGGCGGCTCTCAACAAGACCGTCTGGGAGATTCCACTGGACGACCGTTCTCTGGTCGCAGCCCTGGCGATGTCTCCGGACGAACAGCGTCTCGCGGTCGGCCTCTCCACCGGTGAGCTTCGTATCTTGGATATGACCACCGGAAAGCAGCTTGCCGAGGTTGACGCCCATGTGATCCCGGCCGAAATCGTCGCACTGTTCCAAACCAAACCGAACGACCTCCCGCTGTTTGCCATCGCGCACCTGGCGTGGAGCGCCGACGGACGATACGTCGCTTCGAGTGGCGCGATCCTGCCCTCGGTGCGCATTTGGCACGCCGAAACCCTCGAAGAGCAACGATTTCAGAAGGCTCCACAGCTAGGACCTCGCGACCGTTTCTCGATTGCGCAATTCGTCGGGGCAGGGCTGTTGGTGTATGCACACAACGCGGCGTCTCGTGGTGGGCGTTCGCGCCTGATCGTCGTCGACGTCGAGCAGGGAATCGCAAGCGTCTTGCCCACCACCGTCTCGAATACTGTCGCGCTGGCAGCGAGTCGCGATGGCTCCCTGATCGCACTCGGAGGACAAGGGAACGTGGAGGTGTGGGATACACGAGAGCATGTCGATGACTGGCTCCCTGTCGCTCGCATTACAACATCAACTCGTTCCGCAGAATTCTTGCAAACGGGCTCTGCAGGTTTTCCGGACGAAGTGCGACAACAGCTGCAGCTCACGGATGCCGCGACCGTTGCGATGGCATTCTCCAGCGACGGTCGCCTGCTGGCCCTAACCAGGGGAGACGGGACCCTCGCGGTCATCTCCATCCCAGGAGAAGAGATTCTGTGCAACGGAATCGGCATGCCCCCCGCTTCGGCGTTTGATTCCGGCCTGTTCCCTCATTTCACGCCAACCGGTGGATTATTCACCATGGGGATGGACGGGCGGCTGGTGGAATGGGACCTTGCGGCTGACGACCTGTTTGGCGTCGGTGCGCTGGACGGAACGCCCAACATGCTGTCCCTCGCCGGCTCGGATGGTCGCTTCTATCGGGATATCCAAGCGGAGACGCTCTCGTGGTACGATCCAGCAGATGCGCGTAATCCGCTCGTGACGAATGAGCCGTTCGGCAAAGATCGCTTGCTCGAGCATTCCGCACGCTTTGGCGCGGATTTGCCCGCCAATGTCGTGGCGGTTCCGCAACGCGATCTGGCGGCGGTCGCCTTCGCGGACGGCGGGGTCGGAATCGTCGATTTGAAGACCGGCCAGCACCAGAATTTCGCCACACCACCAGCGGCACTTGGGCATGCTGGCGGTCGGCCAAGAGACGCCGCCGCCATTGATGCGAGTCACGACGGGAAGTACGTCGCCGCAAACCATGCCGAGGGCGGTATTGTGGTGGTCGATGTCGACAAACGCCAGGTGGTATCCAGGCTCGACGAGGGAACGTTTGTCGCCCTGGCATTTCAACCCGGCCACAGCGAGACGATTGCAACGATCTCAACCGCCGGCCAGATTGCGATTCGGTCGATCGAGCAGACCGAGGCACCGATCAAGGAGGTCAACCCGGGCGTGCGCACGCGGTTGATCGGGCCACTGCCGGAATCGGGTAAGCTGTGCTTCAGCCCCGATGGCCAGTACCTGGTCGCCACGGCGGGCGACACCTTCACGCTTTACGAAACCCAGACCTGGACGATGGCACTGAAGTGGAAGGGGCACCAACCCACAGCGTTTGCCGGTTCACAGCTCGTCAACATTCAATCACTTGCCTTCCGGGACGACGGGAAATTGCTGGCCTCACTGGCCGCCGACGGCAACATCAATCTTTGGGAACTCACGACGCAGGCGGCGTCTCAGAGCCCATTCCCTTCGGCAGGTGAGGTCCGCGTGATCAAGCGCGCAGTGATCCCTGTCTTGAATCTGCGGTCATATCAACTGGCGCCTGAACTGGCGGAAGCCGGGGCGATTGATGAGCAACTGCTGGTGAGCCCGGTCGCCTCCTTGCGATTTCTGCCCAAGAACCGGCTGTTTGTCGATACGATGGCATCAACCGCCAGGATTTACGACCTGAGCGCGATCGATGACCTCTTGAACGGATCCCCCAGAGAAATTCTCGCGTTGACCGAGGGGCTGACCGGCCTGACGATTCGCGATCCCCGGATCGAGATCGTTGACGGTGAGGTCGAAACCAACACGATCCGCGTCGAGTTCGATCCCGCCGTTTGGAACCCGGAAGCCTTCGCTGAATTCTCCCGCCGCGTCGACCTTCTGCCGATCCTGGAGGCAGTCCAGGCGATCGAGGCGTTCGAACGACAAGGTCGGGCGGCAGACGCAGAGAAGGTCGTCACAGAGTACTTGTCGCACCACCCTCTCGACTGGGACGACCCCGCCGTTGAATCGTTGATCCGGCGCCGCATCGCCGCCCGCATCCACTTGCGGAACTACACCGGGGCGATTGAAGATTGCGACCACATTTTGAAGGGCTTCGTCGGCTGGCCCCTGCAGCCGGATGGTTCGCTGGAGGATTCGCAAAGCTTGTCGTTCGCGCAGGCCCACACGCTTGAATTACGGGCACAAGCCACGTATGGCCTGGCCCGTGGCGATGAGGCGCTCACGTCGTCAATGACGGTCGCCGTGTGGGCGATGCGAGAGCTCGCGAGGCCCGGGGTCCGGTACAGCCAGGAGGATCGCGAAGATCTCAAGGCCCTGCTGCGACCGTCAATGATCGTCGCGGTCGCTGTCTTGATTGAAACCCGCCGGCTTAACGAGGCGAAGGAATTGCGCCGAAAAGTGGACGCCCTCTTGAATTGAAGTGGCGTCGAGCAGAACGGGTAGGCTACGGTCCAGTGGCAGGTGGCGGCCAGTCGGACGGCAGGGGCAGGCTCAGGGACGGCCAACATTCTTACCGTGCCCGTATTTTCGCTCGCGGCGTTCACCAGGCGTGCATTAAATGCGTGAGAACATGCTCGCCTTTGTCTTGATCACGCAGGAGGATCGGGAGCCCAACTCGGCACGACCACGCCGGCGAAATTCAGTCCGAGCCGCTACACAATTCCCCCAATGATCCCATCCGCTTCGCCCCCTTGAAAATTGTCGGGAAGCGGAACTTGCAGGCGATCAAACATCGTACTCCAGAGATTTCCGAGTCGGACGTCTTCGCAGGCGATGTGCCCCTGATGCTTGATCCCCAGACGAGAACCGCCGGCGAGCATCGTCGGGAGGTGATGATTGTGGTGGGCGTTGATCGAACCGCCACTGCTGCCATAAGCCACTAACGTATGATCCAGCAGCGTGCCGTTGCCTTCCTGGATCGAACGCAGCTTCTCCAAGAAATAGGCCCAGTCCTCCATATACCAGATGTCGGCCTGCGTGAACCACTTGAGCTTATCCAGGTCTTCACCGTGGTGCGTCATCTCGTGGTAGTTGTATGGGTTGCCCTTGTCACGCCACGCACCAGTACCGTCCTGGCCATCCATCCGCGCCAGATAGGAAATCACACGCGTACTATCCGTCTGCAGTGCCAGGGCGATGACGTCGTACA
>JAUIHJ010000662.1 GCA_030432015.1 bacterium | reverse complement strand
GCCTGATACCGCGTCGCTTGGTCGAGTGCCTCCAGGCCAACCTGTTCCGCCGGCTTTCCCTTTTTACCGAAGCCACTAAAAACTTCCGTGATGTACTGATACCGCAAGGTGATCAAGACGACGTTGCCGGGACCGGCCGAAGTCTCGGACGTCTCGCTGCGAAAACATTCGCGTGGCCAATCCACATGGGCAGCGATTGCAGCGCATTCACGCTCGGCGATGTGCCGCGGTAAGTTGGCGACGATGGCCCGCACGCTCCGTTCCACCAGCGGGCCGCGTTCCTGTAAGCACAGCCGCTGCCAGGGGAGGTGTGGCCGGACGTTGACCTCCAATTCGCCGCCGCCGGCGGGATAGAATCCGGCGCGGTGCAAGGTCACTTCGACGTTGGGCCCGATCCGTGCCAGCAGCGGTGCATACGCCTCTTGCAGGAAATCGAATGGCGGCGCGAACGGATTGTGCGTGCCCCCTTCCAGCCGGATCGATGAGGGGCGATCGGCAATCATCAAAGCGGGCAGCACGGTTTGCAAGACCAGCGTCGCGCTTCCGGCAGTACCGATCCGAAAGTGATAGGCACCAGGTACGACCGCGCCCGGCTTGAAGGTGAATGTGACCGCACCAATCGCCGCGCCGACCAATTTCGCGCCGCTGATTTTACGGGCCGCCTGGCAGGCGGTCAAGTGCTGCCGCATCAAGCCGGGTTTGGCGCGACCGGCGCGAATGTTCTTGATGGTGAACGGCTTGCCAGTGACCAGAGACAGCGCCAGCGACGAGCGTACAATCTGGCCACCACCTTCGCCTTGGGAACCGTCAATCTCGATCATCCGGCCGACCTGTGGGGGAATTCACCGGGACCGCGTTGCGGTCGGCGATTCGTAACCACGCTGCTACTCGCTCTTGTGGCGTTCCAAGAGTACCACCGATGTGTCATCGTGCCGGCCGCTGCCACGTGTGGCGGCATTCGAGTCATCAAAAAGCTTCTGTAGCGTGTCGTCCAGCGAGAGGTCGCGGGAGGCTTGCAGCGTTGCCATGATCCCTTCGATGCCAAATTGTTCGGCGTCCTCTTCGTCGGCCGGGAAAGCCTCGTCGAGCCCGTCGGTAAAGATGAGCAGACGATGGTTTTGCGGAATTTGCATCTGGACTTCTTCGTATTCCCAATCTTCGTCGATGGCCAGGGGGAGGCCTCCCTGTTCTTCGCCTCCCATGACTTTGACTTCGTTGGTTTCGAGATTCTGCAGCACCGGCATCGGTGCGCCCGCCGCCGTCCAACTCAGTTTATGGTTCTCCAGATCAAGGGTGGAATAGAGGAGCGTAATGAAGCCCCCTTCATCCTGGACGATGTCGCTGGAGCAGAGCCGGCGGTTGACTTCGGAGACGAAGTCGACCGTATTGGGGTAGCGTTGGTCGCGGATCATGCGAATCAACGTATGCATCGTCATAATGGACATGCACGCTTTGACGCCGTGACCGGACGCATCGCCAACCAGCAGAATCAGCTTGTTGCCATCGAGATTGAAGGCGTCGTAGTAGTCGCCGCCCGCCATGATCACCGGATTGCTCCCCATCACGCGGATTTGCGACGGTTCGTAGCGAGCCACAATCTGGTACCCGTCTGGGGCGGGAAGGTCGCGTGGGATGACCGATTCCTGCAGTCGGCGCACGGAGTCGACCTCTTCGCGCAGACGTTCTGCCAAGATCCTTGATCGCTGCGCCAGGACGGCGGTTTGGGCAGCTTCGATCATCGACGGGAGCAGGAAAATAAAGTCGCCTTCGGAGTCCCGCATCAAATGGGAATGCAAACCGTGAGAAATCAGCTTGGCAAGATTGCTGAAATCTCCTTGCTTCCAGGCGCCCACGATGGGGATGTTATCGTGGGTCTCCTGAATCTTCAAAAACAGGGGCAGCGACTCTTCTTCGTTGGGGAAGCTGGTGGCAAACAGCACGATGTCCCAACTGGCGGATGTTAACTTTTCCTCAAAATCTGGGCCTTCCGTCGTGATTTCCACATCGGTATCGTCAACATTAAGAATCAAGCCGATTGTTTCAGCTTCGATTTCGTCATCCCAGCCCACCAACACTCGCATGGTCGCTTGTCCTGAACGGTACGATTAAGAAAAGGCGTCAGAATACGGAGTGCTCATGATAAACCAATCCAAACCGATTTGCACCTCCCTACAATGAGGTTGTCCTACAACTTCCACAACTCAAAGCTTCTGCGTGACCGCCGGTCGCGATTCGCCGGTGAACACGTTGACCACATCTTCAGGAACCCTGCGGCCGATGCTCTGGCTGGCACTGCCGGTCATGGCCGAAGAGTCCTTGTCGATGTTGGTTGGATACACGGATTGGTGGTTGGCCAGCCATTTCTTGGAGGGACCCGAGTATCAAGCGGCCATGGGGCTGATGTCGTATGTCTTCTGGATGTTGCCCAGCCTCTTCGCGGCGGTCGCCATCGGCGCAACGGCCCTCGTCGCCCGCTCGACCGGTGGCGGCGACCGGAGGATGGCACGGCGGGTGACCAATCAGGCGCTCACGATCGGTGTCGTGATGGCGACTGTCACCATGGTCGGGACCATTTGCTTTGCCGACAACTTCATCGGCTGGATGCAACTTGAAGACCGCGCTGCGGGCTTGGCATTGCGGTACTTCCTGATTGTCCTGCCCGGCATCCCCTTCATCATGATCGAACAGGTGGCCGCCGCTTGCCTGCGCGGCGCGGGCGATACCGTCAGTGGTTTCGTTGCGAAATCGATCGTCAATGTGGTTAATATGACGCTCAGCCCGGCCCTTTTGCTGGGGCTGGGTCCGTTGCCGCGACTCGGCTGGGAGGGGCTTGCCATCGGCACGGTCAGCGGGCACGTGATCGGTGGCCTGCTGCTGGGTGGGACGCTCCTGGTCGGTCGGTCGGGGTTGCGGCTACGCATAGCGCAGATGAAACCCGATTTTCCGCTCATCCGTCGGATCTTGCGGATTGGACTTCCAGGCGGCGCCGATGTTATGGCAGTCCTGTGCTGCCATCTGGTCTACGTCTCCATAATTAATGGAATGGGGACGCTGGCCGCGGCGGCACACGGCCTCGGTGTCCAGATCGAGGCACTCGCCTATCTCCCGGCCAGTGCATTTCTGGTCGCCGCCACAACCATGACCGGCCAGTTTCTCGGTGCAAAGCAACCCGCGCAGGCGACCCGCAGCGTCTACACCACCGCCGTCGTGGCGACGCTGTTCATGTCGAGCGTCGCCCTGGTCTTTTACTTCGGGGGGCAATTCCTGACGACGTTCTTCACCGGCGACGCGAATGACCCGACCGGCGCGGCCACGACAGGGCTGCTGCGGATCGTCGCCTTCTCGACACCCCCGTTGGGCATCCTGATGGTGCTGACGGGCGCCTTGCGCGGCGCCGGGGACACGCGCATGCCGCTGTTCATTACGTTCGTCGGGTTGATTGGGATCCGCATTCCACTGGCCTGCCTGTTCGGCTGGGGGGCGTTTTCGGTGCTGGGATTCAGCGTCGAAGGGTTCGCCTGGGGCCTCGCCGGAGCCTGGTGGGCCATGCTGATCGATGTTGTGGCCCGGAGCCTGCTGATGACCTGGCGATTTCTGCAAGGTGGCTGGAAAGAGATCGCAGTCTAAGGGCTGCGGTTTGAAGATTGCCATTCCCCGTTGTGGCGATTTTTGATACTTACACCCGCCCTCTCGTGCCGAACGGCACGTAAACCGGGAATTTCCGACGGTCGAATCAGCCTCCGCTGTCGGGAAATTGAAATGTATCACTCCTTAGTTTTCGCCGGATTATCGTCATGAAGCGATTATGGGTTCGAATTTCAGCGGTTGCAGCTGTCGTCGCCACTCTCGGCGGTGGCGGCTACTACTTCCTTGCCAGTGGTACGGCAGCAAGCGAGGGCGAGAATCTCGAAGTTGTCGAAAACGACGAACCAACCAAGCCCGACGAGATCATTCCGGTCAAAGACGAGGGCGACGGGTTTGCCCCCGTCTTCGACGCCACCCAAGCTGCACTCACCGACGAACCTGGCTACCGCGCCGGGCCAACCGAACCGGCCCAAGCGAACTGGCAGGACCAGCCAAGCCAACCGATCATTCGACGCGTCTCCAACGATGAAAATGCCGCTGGCGGTTACGTTGCTGACGCGAGCAATGGATATGCCACTGACACGCGCGGTCTCAACGACGGCGGCAATGGCACTGGGAATCCCGATCCAGGTGCTTCCGGCATTGGCTATCAGGTGGGTGATGCGCCACCGGCGGATCTGACCAATGGTTATGGCGGGGCGACTGCTGCGGCGGCCGCTGCGGCAGGTGCGATCGTTGGCGCTGGGGCTGCTGCGGCTGCCGACGCAGCCTACGACCCAGCCGGCGGGTATGGTGGCACCGCGTCGACAACCGACTATGCTCCGGCAGGGTATGGCGAAACAGGATCACCGGCAGGGTACGGCGCGCCGAGCGGTATTGCGCCCGTCACGACGACCGACGGGGGCTATGGCTACGACACCTCAGGACCGCCCGGCGACGGGGCGGCGACCTACCCGGACGATACGCTCGCCGCGCCTCCAGCCGCGACGCGCCAGGACTTGGGAGAGGCAGTGGCGGCTCCTAATTTTGCCAATGGCGAGTCGATTGGCGCCAGCAGTCCGGCAACACCCGCCATCGATAACTCGCCCACCTTTGATAACGCACCGGGGGCCGCGCCCGATGCCAGCGCCGCCCAAATCACCGACAACGGGCTGCCGGACTCTCAGGGTTTCGATCCAACGACGTCCCCGCAATTTGAC
>JAUIHJ010000007.1 GCA_030432015.1 bacterium | reverse complement strand
AAGCCATTTTGCTCGCGACCCAACAGACGCCGCAAGCGTTGTTTTACATGCCGGCTGGTAGCTTGTCGCATCGATTCATCGTGGCTGGTGAGCGATCCCGGATGGACCAAGACGACGCGGCTGACGCAACACGGGCGCTGCGGGAGATGTTGTCGTCGGGGAAGTTGTCGAAACTGCTTCCCATGAAGATCGAAGGGAGGATGGAAACGAAACTTATCGAGCAAGACGGCCCAATCGCTTACATCGAGACGACGACCCTTTCCAAGATCTTCGATGAGGACGCCAACCGTTGCATTCTCGTGAGCACAGACGAGCGGCGCGAACAAACGCAGCGAATCGTCAGGAAGCTGGCCGAACATTACGCCGGCAATTTGAGCGGTGACCACGCAAGGCGGATTGCCGAACGCCACCACGCCGCGCAGCGGATGCTCCACTCTTGGCCGGTTGTCATTCCGTTCGCGAATCGCCTCGGCGAGCTGTTTGACAGTGATCGCGTAGAGGTGAGAAGAGCGTTCCCACAGCTCATGTCGATGGTCCAAGCATCCGCCATCTTGCACCAATATCAGCGCAAATTCGCTGGCGACCGGCTAGTTGCTGCGGTTGATGACTACCAACTCGCCCGGCACTTACTCGCGAGGCCGTTTGCGCGGCAGATAGGCGGCGGGTTGTCCGATCCTGCACGGCGGTACTTTGAACGGCTGGAAGCGTGGGTGAGTGGCGAGTTCACGACGAGGGACGCCAGGAAGAAAGACTCGGCCAGCGGGCGCGCCGTTACGGGTTGGCTGTCGGAATTGGCCGATGTGGGCGTGGTGGACCAACTAGAACCCCATAAGGGAAGTAAGCCGGCGCGCTGGAAACTGACCGGCGTAGTACCAAACGATGCGGCGGGTGACTGTCCGACATTGCCCACTGTTGAAGATGTTTTTTCGGAAGGCGAATTCCGACATTCCCACAACTCCTAAACGACGGTGCGAGTTTTACTTGCGACGGCAAAGAGCCTTTTGCTGGCAGAATTCCGACGCGCACTTTGCGATTGTTGGAAGCCTCCCGGAAATTCGGTTGTTGTCCGACAAACCGAGCCAAAACTGTTGGAAAACGGCGCGGATTTGAATTTGTCGGAATGTCGGAAGCTGGTTTTGGAGCAAGACGAGAATGTTGAATCTGAAAACGATTTTCGACGTCGTGGAAAGCCCAGTGGAAGTGCGGCTTGTTTCGCGAGATTCGCTTTCGCCCGACTTGCTCGAGCAAGCCGATCCATTCTTTGACGAAATCCAAGCCACGCCGGATGCTGGAGCGCCGCACGATTCCGCGTCACGATTGTCGAATCCAGAGAGAGGACTCGACTGGCCGAAGGACGTGGCGGTCCTGGCCGATTTCGTATTGCTGCTTTCGGTCGATGACCTGCCGCCGGCCCCATTCGACTTTGGCCCGGGGGCAACTGTGGTCGATGCCGCCATGTTTCTGCGGTGGCTTCAAGCCGACGTGCGGCGCGGCCCGAAAGGCCCTCGGGCAATTTACGGCGCAGTTCAAAACGACTTGCGGCGACTGCACGAACTATCAATGAGCGGCCGATACAATACTTGCTCTCAAGTTAAGTAAAGGATAGGATAAGGCAATGCCCAAACGAGTACCAATCAGCGAACAACTCCGGCAAGCGATTCTAAACGCGGACATGTCGGGACTGACCGAGGCCGGTTTGTCCCGTTTCGTGAATCACGTCACCGGCTTGTCGCTTGAATCAATCGACAAGATCGGCGAATGCCTGGACTTGGAAATCACGCCACGGAAGCCGACCCCCACGAAGAAAGGCAAGTGAGAATGGCATCCATCGAATATCGCAAGCGAACCACTCGCGTCATCGCGTACATCGACAAACGCAAGTATTGTTTCCCCCTTGGGCCCGTCACCAAGAAGACAGCCGAGCGATTCGCCAACAACATCGACAGCCTACTGCACGAGCGACGTTGCAACCTGCCGCTCAGCCGAGAAGTTACGAACTGGGTGGCGGATCTCGACGAAATTCTGTACGCACTGCTTGCTGAGAACGGCCTTGTCGAGGCGCGAATCAAGTCCAGCACGCTGGGAGCGTTCATCGACTCGTATATCACGGGACGCACGGACGTCACCAAACGCCGCATCGACAAGTTGCAATGCGCCAAGGATCGGCTGGTTGAGTTTTTTGGCGACGTAGCTTTAGGTACTGTTACAGCCGGCGCGGCGGACGAGTATTCACGTTGGTTATTGAGGCAACTTGCCCCGGCGACAGCCCAAAAGGAATGCCAGATCGCCGCTCAGTTTTTCCGCCATGCCTATCGCAGGCAACTGATTCCCAGAAATCCCTTCGACGGTGTGAGTGTTGGTACGGCGACAAACAATGAGCGCCGGGTGTTTATCGACCGCGACATCATCGCCGATGTGCTGGACGCGTGCCCGAACTGGCAGTGGCGGACGGTTGTGGCGTTGGCTCGATTCGGCGGGTTACGGTGTTCGTCTGAAGTCGCGCTGCTGAAGTGGACCGACATGCACTGGGACACGGATCGATTCACGGTAACCAGCCCCAAGACGAAGCGCTACGGCAAAGGAACGCGAGTCGTTCCCATGTTTGGCGAGCTGCGACCGTACCTTGACGAAGCCTTTTCAATGGCGAGCGAGGGCGATACCTGGGTAATTCCGATGTTGGGCGGGCAGCCGTCCAAGAACCTGGGTACGACATTCAAGAAGATCATCCAAAGAGCGGGTGTTGCCGAATGGCCCAAGCCGTTTCAAAACCTTCGCGCCAGCCGGCAAACCGAGCTCGAACGCCACTTCCCCACGTACCAAGTATGTTCGTGGCTCGGCAATACGCCCGACGTTGCCCACAAGCACTACCTCACGGTGACGGATTCGGACTTTGAATCTGCGTTGAAGACGAAAACGGGGGACTGGCGGGGGATGCAGACGCCCGTAGCGGCCCGCAGCGACGCGCAAAAGAAAACCCGCACCGTTCATTCGGTGCGGGAAAACGCGAGTTTCTCGGATGTTGTGGGCATTCTTGAAAATGCCCGAGTAGCGGAGGAGGGATTCGAACCCCCGACACGCGGATTATGATTCCGCTGCTCTAACCAACTGAGCTACTCCGCCGATTGTGGTCTCAACGACAGCAACCGGATCCCGAGGGTTCGCTGTGCCAAATGGCAGGCTGTCAAATTGCGCCCCGCCAAGCCGCACCCGAACTCACGGGACCTCCGATTCGTCCCCGTCGTCGTAACTAGGATAGTGAGATTTCGTTTGGCTGCAAGTAGGTCACAATCGGACCTGAATTTGCCGTGGTGAAACCGCCGAAATGCGGCCGCTTTCGCGCGGCTCCGAGGCGTGACCATCCCGCTCGGCCCTGGGGCTCTGCAGCGGCAACGCGATTGCGATGGCCCCCCTGAGAAGATAGGATAAAAGCCTAATCCACTTCTCTTGCGACGTGCAAATCACGCATGTTTTCAGACGATTCCGCATCCGAACTGATTCGAAACGCGGTGCTCGGCGACCGCGGTGCACTTGCGCAGCTATTGTTCGACCACCACGACGTGTTGCAACGCCATATCGTGCGACGACTCGCGGCGACGCGCCCGGGCGTTGTGGCCGCGGACGACATCCTCCAGCAGACGTACGTGCGGGCCGCCCGCGGGATCACGACTTTTGAGGGGAATGCGGCTGGGTTTCGCGGCTGGCTGACCACCATCGCCACCAACCTGATTCGGGATGCCCACCGGCGCCAACGCCGTGAACGCGACGCTCGCTCGCACCGGGCCGAACCCCAGTTCAGCTCCGACGATGATTCGATGGCACAGCTTGTGGACCGCCTGACCGGTGACGTCACGCCCCCGGCGGGGCGTGTCGAACGACGCGAAAGTATCCTCCGCATGCGGACCGCCATCGCCGAACTCACCCCGGAACATCGCGAGGTGATTCAACGCTACTACCTCCTGGATCAGTCGCTCCAGGAGATCTCAGCGGCCATGGGCCGCACCAAGGAAGCGGTCCGCGGCCTGTGTTATCGAGCGAGGAAAGACCTTCGCGAAATTATGGGAGGGTCGTCCCTGTTCTTTAGCAATTAAGCGCCTGCCCGCCACGCGGGGCGTCCGACGGTCCAATCCAGTCGACGAATTCCATGTCAACAACGTCCTCCAGCCACCTCCGACGCCTGGATCGCCGCGACCAGATTCGCCGCGTCATGGTTGAAGTTGCGGACCAGCGCAATCGAGGAGTCCGCGTTCACGAAGCGTCGATCCTGGCTCGGTATCCCGAACTGCTGCCAGAACTGCAGACCGAGTTGCAAAAGCTGCGTCAGATCTGGGCGGCGTTGGAAACTGCCAACCTCGATCACGATGGGCAAGCGCTGCACCGGCTGGAACAAGATTGGGAGCATGATCGACGCGACATCTCGGCGACATCCAGCTTGATACGCGGCGCTGCCGCCGGCAGACCAACCGCCCGTTCCCGATCGGCGCGCGATCCGTCCAGTGGCCAAAGCGAAGTCGAACAAGTGGGCGCCGACGACTGGAGGATCGGCCGGTATCGCGTCAAACGGTTGCTCGGCCAAGGAGGTTTCGGGCAAGTTTATCTGGCTGCCGATGAAGAACTGGGACGCGACGTCGCGATCAAGATTCCACATCGAGATCGCGTTGATGGTGCCGAGGCGATCAACGACTTCATCACCGAAGCGCGCGTGATCGCCCGACTCGATCACCCGAACATCGTGCCCGTGTTTGATGTGGGTCGGACCGCCGAAGGCGATTGCTATGTCGTTTCCAAACTGATACCCGGCTGTGACCTGGCCACCCGGATGTCCGCGTCGCGCCCCTCGTTCGCGGACTCGGCGAACATCACCGAGGCGATCGCCGCAGCACTCGATTATGCACACGCACACGGGTTGGTGCATCGCGACGTGAAGCCGAGCAACATACTGTTGAATGAAGGGCAGGTGCCGTACCTGGCTGACTTCGGGCTCGCCCAGGACGAAGATGATGCCACGGAAATGCGGACGATCGCCGGAACTCCCGCGTACATGAGCCCGGAGCAGGCGCGGGGCGAATCGCATCGCGTGGACGGCCGATCGGATATTTTTAGCCTCGGCGTGGTGCTATATGAATTGCTAACCGCGCGTAGGCCGTTTCCCGGCAGTTCGCGTGACGAATTGATCGAACAGGTTTGTCAGGTCGAAGTGGTTGCACCGCGCGAAATCGATCGCCTTATTCCCGAGGAGTTGTCGCGGATCTGCCTGAAGGCGCTCGCCAAGCGAGCCGCCGATCGGTATCAAACGGGCCGCGAGTTCGCTGACGACCTGCGGCACGCGCTGAGGCCGATGCCCGAGGCCGCAGGAGTCACCGCCGCCGGCAGCAACACTTCCGCATGGACCGGCGACGTGGCCGGCGCTGCAAGAGTCGTCCCAACGGCAACGCCCAAAGGAATCGTCCCCAAGGGCCTGCGTGCGTTTGACGCCAATGATGCGGACTTTTTTCTCGACCTGTTACCGGGCCCCCGCGATCGGCTCGGCTTGCCGGAAAGTATCCGTCAGTGGCGCAACCGCATCGAGGAGACAGACGCGGACGAAACGTTTCCGGTCGGCTTGTTGTATGGGCCGTCTGGATGCGGCAAGTCCTCGTTTGTACGTGCCGGGCTGCTGCCTCGCCTGGCAGCGCACGTTTTTCCGATCTACCTGGAGGCGACCGCCGACGAAACGGAAGACCAACTACGACGCCAACTCGCCAAGCACGTCACCAATCTCCCGTCGAATGCCAGTCTGGCAGCCTGCTTTTCGGCGATTCGCCGAGGCAAGATCCTGCCCCGGCGCCATAAGGTGCTGCTGGTTGTCGATCAATTCGAACAGTGGCTCCACGGCAAGGACGAACCGCAACGACGCGAGCTGGTCCAAGCGTTGCGGCAATGCGATGGTGCTCGGCTTCAGTGTCTGCTGTTGGTGCGGGACGACTTCTGGTTGGCATTGAGCCGATTTCTCTCCGATCTGGAGGTCGATCTTGCACAGGGCAAGAACACGGCCTTGGTGGACCTGTTTGACCCCTTGCATGCGGGAAAGGTGCTGTTTGAATTCGGCCGCGCATTCGGGCGTTTGTCCCAACAGGCCATTCATTTGACCGAAGGACAGAAGGCCTTTCTGCAACAGTCGATCGAAGCGTTGTCGGATGAAGGGAGGGTGATTCCGGTTCGTTTGGCACTCTTCGCGGAAATGGTCAAGGGGCGCGAATGGGTGCCGGAGACGCTGCACGCGGTCGGCGGCGCGCGTGGGGTCGGCGTGTCGTTCTTGCAAGAGACCTTTTCGGCGCGGACCGCGAACCCGCAAAATCGACTCCATGAGAAGGCGGCGCGGGCGGTACTGGCCGCGCTGATGCCGGCGGAAGGTTCACCGATCAAGGGCCACACACGGTCCTACCCCGAGCTCCTGGACCTCTCCGGCTACGGCGACAATCCGGCCGCGTTCAAAGAGCTGATGCGAATCCTAGACGGTGAAACGCGGTTGCTAACGCCGACCGAATCGACCGAGGATATGCCCGACCCCACAAAGTCATCGCTCGGGCGGCGCGATTACCAATTGACGCACGACTATCTGGTGCCGTCCTTGCGTGAGTGGCTGACCGCGCGAAAGAAATCGACCCGGCAAGGTCGGATCGAACTGGAGATGGGTGAACGCGCATCAATGTGGAATGCACGACGCGAGCGAAGGCAACTGCCGTCACTGTGGGAATGGCTGGCCATGCGGGCGACGACGCGGAGCGCCGAGTGGTCGCCGCCGCAACGCAGGATGATGCGCGCCGCGGCGCGTCACCATGGAGTCGTGATCGGCGTCGCACTTACCAGCGTGCTGGTCATCCTGCTGGCAAGCACCCAGATTACCGACGTTGCGAATCGGCTGATGGCACGCTTTCAAGCGGCAACCGCCACCGTCTGGATGGCGCTGGGGCAGGACGACGCGATCTGGGCGTTGACGCGTCACGATCCGGATCCCACGTTGCGCACGGGATTGATTCATCGCCTGACACCGCTCTCGGTCAACATCGAAGATGTCGCGGCGGAGGTTGCCGCCCAGCAGGACATGTCCGTGCGGCGAGCTATGCTGCTTGTTGTGGGAACGCTGGCGGGGACGGACGAACAACGTTTGAATGCGAACCGGCCACGCGTCGAGCCCTCGCCGGAAATGGTGCGCGAATTATTGCACCTCTTCCGCGAAGACACCGACCCCGGTGTGCATTCCGCGGCCGAGTGGGCATTGCTGCGTCTGGAACGCGATGCGGACGCCTTGAAGGCGAGCAACGAGCTCGCATCCTCTGGAATCGTCGCGGACCGGCAGTGGTACATCACGCGCACCGGGCACACAATGATGGTGGTTCCGGGACCGACGCAGTTCATGATGGGGACGCCGCCAGGTGCGGCCGAGTTTCGTGCAGACGAAACGCGGCACGCTCAGTCAATTCCGCGTAGTTTTTCGATTGCCAGCCGCGAAACGAGTGTAGCTCAGTTCTCCCGCTTCGTGCGCGATACGGGTCCGCGCCAGGATCAGCTGTCGGCTCCCGCAGGTTTATCCGCCAATGCCCCGCACCCGGTGACGTGGTACGAGGCCGCCGCATACTGTAATTGGCTGAGTCAGCAAGAAGGCATTCCACCTGCGCAATGGTGTTACTTTCCAAATCCGGATGGCCTCTATGCGGCCGGGATGCAAGTCGCCGAGAATATCTCAGACCTCAAAGGCTACCGGATGCCGTCAGAGGCCGAATGGGAATACGCCTGCCGCGCCGCGAGTGTGACGATTCGCCACTTTGGCAGTGACCCTGGTTTGCTCGGGGAATACGCGGTCGATGCGTCGTCCGGATTGCAATTCCCCACCACAAGCGGTTTACACAAGCCCAACGACTTCGGCCTCTACGACATGCACGGCAACGTCGCCGAATGGTGCCAGGACCTGTACCTCCCATCCACGGGGCAACGTGGTGCACGAACACGAACACAACTGGATGACGCTCAACTGCGAGTTCATCGCGGCGGGTCGTTCCAAGACGCGGCGCATCACATCCGCAGTGCCGCACGGGGGAAGTCGAGCCCCGCCACGCGTGCCATCACGATCGGGTTCCGCGTGGCCCGCAGTTATCCATAGCGGTGGCGTTTCGGCTTTGCCCTACACCCGTTTCGGCTTTTTCTTGCCGCGGAGCGGTGGCACTTTTTCAGCCGCGAAGGGGGCGGCAGGAGTTTATTGACGCAAAGATTCCGTCGCCCATTGGTAGCTCAACTGCGGTGAAGCGGCGACAGAACTTTGACGACACGACGACGCCTGCCGCCGTTGCACGGCCAATTGGCACAACACTCCAGGCAACCCAGCGACGTGCATTCGGCCTTCGGAAACAGGTGATTTCAAATCAGCGCCGCGCGTTTGCCAGGATGAAAAACCTGACGCTGGCGAACCCGACGCTGGTGAAGCCGACGACAGCGGACCGCGACTGCGGCATCGGGCAACCCACCGCGTCAATGGCTCACGCCTCAAGGTATAAATCCTTTGTTTGGCCATGTAAATGAAACCGCATGGCGCCCTATATGGCCGAGCACGATTCAGCAGCGCACACCCCGTCAGCGAGACAAGCACCATTTTCGCCGACAGGCGGTTTTGCCGCAGTTGAATTGCATGGGCGGCGAAAAACGAGCCGGCCCCGGATTGTCGCCGAATTGCACTCGGTCATTTAGAAATCCCTTGAAAGCAACTTGCCGTCAGCACGGTGACCAAGCTGTTGATAGGTTACCTCGTCAATCGACTCGGAAAGATATTGCACGTGACCGTCACCGAAGGCAAAATTCGCACCTCCGGGATGGAAGCTGCCGAAACCTCCAACTTTGCTGGGATCGACCTCTTTCGCTTCGGTGTTCGAATAGCGCTGGCCGCGGTCTACGGTGGCATTGAGCGGCGTCCCTGTATTTCGAAGCGTGGCGCGCGTCCCGGACATCCAACCAAAATCGTTCGTCTCGGAGACCTTTTCGCTCAGAAAGATCGTCTGCGATGACCCGTCGCTGACATCTTCATAGGTAACGTTGCTGTTCAGGAAGAAGACGCCATGGTTGTCGACGTCGATGGGCGCTTCGACGTCGTGGTGCAGGCCGGCGTAGCTACTCAAATTGCCTTCCCGCGGGATTCCCGGATCCGAGGGACAGTTTGTGATCGGGATGTAGACTTTCGCGACGGCCGCGTTGTTCTCGTGGTAAACGTCGACCTGGAAGTCGACATGGTCGTAGGTGTTATTTTCTTCCAGGTACGGCAGCACACGAATCAGCCAGTTGTGATGTTTCCCCGCGGCGACATTAAGAATGGGGCCGTCTTCGGCACTGGTCCCGGCCGGATAGCGGCGATAGGCGCCTTCATAGTTTTGCACGGCCAAAATCAGTTGCGTCATATTGTTGGTGCAACTGATGCGTCGCGCGGCTTCACGTGCCGCTTGCACGGCCGGCAACAGGAGCGCCACCAGAATCCCAATAATGGCAATCACAACCAGCAACTCGACCAGGGTAAACGCGTTTCGGCTTCGGTATTTCATGACGAGCCTCCAGGGCTAGAGAGTTTAACGTGAAGTTCACGGTGTTGTAAGACACGACGCACAGGATGCGCCGGGTAGGCAGCTTCAATCAGGATCTGCTTGGCACCAGCGAGCGGCTGCACCTGGATCACGGCCGTGCCTGCGAAACCCGTTCCGGTCTCGTCCGCCGCGATCCTCCAGGTTTCGCCCGTGTACTCCGCATCCTGGGTTATTCGAAAGCGCGCACGTAGCAGTGCCGAATCGGCCAGCCAGGCAGCCTGCTGCAGTTGCTCGGCCTGTCGTGCCGTGCGACGTTGCAAGAGAACGGTCTTCGCCATGGCGGCACCGATCAACGCCACGACCAGCAGCCCGACCAGAACGATCGGCAGGATCATTCCGCGACGAGGTTGGCCGGTGGTGACGGAGGGTTGTTTCGTGTGATGCACAGCGTCACTCCGCGGGGTTGGCTTGAGCATGGAGCAGGGTCGTTCGCACGACAAGCGTCTCGCTGGCGCGATCCGATTCGACGGCACTCCGCAGCGTGAGGATCACCTGCGGCCGCTGGCCGGTCGTGTCGCTTGACCAGCTGGCTTCGGCCGCGTTTCCCCAAGTGAAGGTTTCGCGGTGCTGCACGGCGTCGTCACGCCGGACCACGCGCTGCATACCATCCAGGGTCGGCAGGTAGCGTGCCTCGCTGCCATCGCTGAATGCCAAGGCGAGTGTTGGCAGGGCGGAGGAGGGGATTGTGGTGGCCGCGTCATCCGGATTCTCCAGGACCGCATCCTGAGTCGGCGAAATCGTCCAGCCGTTGGCGACATGAACATCCCGCCGCAACTGCATAACGAATTGTTGCACGTTGCGATCTTGGTCAATGTGGACCCGCGTCTGGCGGTCGGCGCGTGCCAAGCCACCGACCGCGACCGCGACGACGGTCATCAACGCGGCGAGCAGGGTGGCCGCAACCAGCACCTCGACAAGTGTAAAGCCTCGCTGCGAGCGTCTCATGGTTTCGCCTCTTGATGCGGGTATTGCCAGGCGACCAGTCGCACCGGTTCCGTGTGGCCTCCGGAACTTTCCTTCCATGCCAGTTCGATGCTCACGCGTTTGGCATCGTCGACCGTCGTCACGTCGATCACGAGTTGTGCTTCGGGCAAGGTCGCTTGCGAAATGGTCGAGAGTTCCACGGTCTTGGCGTCGTCAGAAGTTAACCGTTCCCAGGGTCGCGCCATGAGCCGCTCCATGAGATTGCCAACTTCGCGGGTTGCGGTCATCCGCTGCTGCCGCGTATGGGATTGCTGTGCCGAAAACACCAGAATCTGTGCGACACTGGTGAGAATCGCGCCGACCAGGACGATCGCCATCGCAGCTTCGTGAACGACGACGCCGGCGCGTCGGCATCTGAATAAGCAGTATTTCATGGGTTACGTCAGTCCCGAGATGAGGGTCACCAAAGGGAGAAAGCTGCCGAGGCAGATGAACAGGACGATCGCCCCAAAGCCAAACAGGATGAGGGGAAAGATGATGCTGGTCCAGGCTCGAATTCGATGTGCCGCGCGGCGAATGCCGCTCTGGGCCATTTCATCCAAGGCCCAGGCCAGATTGCCGACCCGCTCGGCCGACTTGAAAAGCACGTTCTCACGACGACGCAGGATCCCGGTGGCCTGCAGACTGTCACGCCAATCCTGCCCGCGGTCGATTCGCATCGAGGCACGCTCGAGACGCTGGCGAATCCTGGCTTGCGGAAAGTGCGCGGCCAGCATGCGGACCATTTCGCCCAGGGGAAGTTTCTTGCGAACAGCGATCGCCAGCCAGTGCATGACCAACGAGCAGTCGGCAGACCACCAGAGCAGGCCAATGATGGGCAGTTGTCGAGGTGACATGCCCAGGTAGCAGAGCAGGGTCAAGACGACCACGACCAGCGAGGCACCAAACAAGGGAATACTGATCCATCCGCTGGCGAGCATGTCTGAGACCCGAACGAGTTGCACGGTGACCGCAGGCAACTCGAGCTCAAACTCGGCAAACATCTTCACCATCACCGGAATGATCTTGAGCATGAAAAAGCTGACAACCCCGGTGCCGAAGACGATCAGAAAGACCACATAGAAAAGTTTCTCGATCATCGCCCGCAACGTTTCTTCGCCTTCGTCCAGGCCGCTTGTCGCCTGGCGCAGCCCGATGCCAAGCGTGCCTGTCTGCTGCCCCAAGTCGGCAGCCAGTTGTACCGACGGTGTAACACTGCACCGAGATCGTGTCAGGGCGAGCGCCAGTGGCACGCCCGCCTCCAAGTAGTCGGCCAGCAAATTGGCGCGACGTCCGATCAGATCATTGCGTTCCTCTGCGAATGCGCGCGCCGCGCTCTCCAGCGGGATTCCACGTTCTGCGGCAACGGTCAAGACCCACATCAGCGACTGGCGTTCGGCGATATAGAATTTGGTAATCGCCCCCAAACAGATGACGGCCGTGGCAGCCAGTAGAAACAGGCTTAACATGTGCGAGTTGATGATAATCCCCAGGCAGATGCCAATCCCCAGCAGCATGGCGCCCATCGCCTTCAGCAGGCGAGAGACCAACTGGTTATCCTGTGGGGCGAACGAAGCGCCGACCCAAAACAACAGCCAGCCGATAACGACCAACACGATCGGTCCCAAGCCCAGCGCGGCACTGTTCAACGTGTTGCCCATGACTATGACAGTCCTCGAATCAGGCTAAAGAGCGGCATAAAGAGTGCCATCACCATGGCGCCCACCTGGCAGATAATCATGACGAACAGCACGGGGGGCAGCACGGCGCGGATGAGCACCGCGCGAACGCGAACGCGGCGGGATAGCAGCTCGCACGTTGTCGACAGCGCTTCCGGTAGCGTCCCCGTGCGTTCGCCCCAGCGGAAGACCGGTACAAGCGAAGCCGGGACCTGACTGTTTTCGCTGACGGCGTCAGAAAACGACCTGCCTCGTTCGGTCGCGGTCGCCAAGGTGTCAACGATGTTCCCAACGTATGCGTTTCGAACGCCGCCTGCGGACAATCGCAGGGCCTCCGGCAGCGGGACATCGTTGCGAACCAACACGCTCATCAAACCGGTCCATTCCGCCATACCAGTCCAAAACGACAGGCGACCGACAATCGGCATCGTGGACAACAGTCGCAGCCATGCAACCGGACCGATGGCCTGTCGAATGACCAGCGCGATCCCGAGGCCAGCCATTGCGCCTGCCAGCAACACCCAGACACCGATATCGCGCCACCAGAACAGCAACTCCGTCACCACGGGTAAATCCAATTGGAAGTCGTCAAACATCTGTTGAAAGACGCCTGAAATCCCGAACATGATGACAAAAATGACGACACAGGCGACGCCCACCACAACCAGCGGGTACCCGAAGCCACGGACGACGTCGCGGCGCAGCGAGCGGGCTTCATACTGATGTTCCAACAGTTCGGCCAGCGCGGTCCCCAATCGACCGGTGCGCGCCGCCGTGGCAACCAGACCTGAAACGTGAGCGGGAAGTTGGCAGCCAGGTTGCGCAATGGCGGCTTCGAGCGAAGTCCCCTGGCCCAGTTGGTTGGCCAGATGTGCCAATGCTTGCGCGATACGCGGGTTGTCCACTTCGGCAGCTGCGGCGCGGAGACCTGCCTCGACCGGCAAGCCGGTGGCGCCGAACTGGGCCAGGTGGCTGGTTAGCTGGTCCGACTCGGAGGCCGAAAGAGGTTGGCTCGCGACACTTGCCGAGGGCTCTGCGACCAAGGTCAGGTCGCGAACGGTCAGCCCCAGATCGGTCAACTGGCGCAACGCCGATTCGCGGCTCGCCGCTTCGATACGTCCCGAGGCAGGCTGGCCTTCCGGATCGGTCGCATGGTAGTCAAATCGTGCCATCTAGAACTGCCTGGCGATGCCAATGAAGAGCTGTGTCAACGGAACGAATACGGCGAAACCTTGCAGAAGCGTGATCAACCCACCGAAAATGACGGTGATGATCATCGGTAAATAGACCGCGGACCAATTAGCGGCGCGCTGCGCCTGCGTCCGATAGCGTTCGGCCATTTCTCGTAACATGTTGCTCAGGATATGGGTCTGACCACCGTACGCGATCAGCCAGCCCAGCAATGGCGGGAAGGCGATCAAATCGACGTCGGTTGTCGAGAGGGGTTCACCCCGTCGCAGCCGCGAAGCCACGGTCGCTCCAGCATCACGAAGCCTGCGATCGCCGCAGGCTTGACTGGCCAGTTCGAGGCCGTCGTGAAACGGAACATGCTGACGCACCATCAGGGCGAGAATCTCAGCGAACGTCGCCAACCGGCAACTGCGTAGCATCCTGAGGCTCGCAGGCCAGCGCATGAGTTTGGAATTCGAAATGGTCTGCGCACGCGACGACCGGAACCACCAGATTGCCAGGCATAGCAGAGCGGCCAGCGGCACCCAAGCCGCCCACCATTTCGCGTTGGCGCCCATCCAGACCAACAGGCCCAAGAACGGCTGGTCCTGGTTGGCCAGATCGCGGAACGCATCCAGAATTGTGGGCGCGATACAGGTCGCGAGAAATACGAACGATGCATAGGCGGTCAACACCACGATCAAGGGATAGATCAGCGACATCATGACAGCGCGTCGCATCTCCGCGATGTTACGGCCGGTGGCGGCCATCGATTCCAACGCCGCGGGAAGATCGCCGGCCCGCAGCCCGGACTCGACGACCGCTCGCCAAACCAGCGGCAGGCAGCGACGATCATCAGCCAAGATTTGCGGCAGGCTTTCGCCTTGGCTGAGGCGTCCCCCAATCTGAGCCGCCAACACGCCCAGTTTGCCGGGCAGATCGCGTCCCAATTCGGCCATGCCGGAATCAAGAGGCACGCCAGCTCGAACAAGGGCAGCCATCTCCTCATTGAGGGCGACCAGTTCGTCCAGCGAAATCGATGCGCCGTTATTTCCCAAGCTCACCAGATCGTGCTCACCAACAGGATAGATCTGCAATCCTTGGCCGGGAGTGGCCGGTCAATCGGACCGGAGACTCGTGACCACCAGTTGGTAAACGCCGCAGCGGGTTCAAGCGCGCGCGAAATTTGGGAAAAAATCGCTGACCTGCGCCACGATGTGACTTAAAGTGTTCCCCCGCAACCGTTTCCTGCCGTGCAGCGGCTCGCCTGGCCCGAGCCAACAATGGGGCGGACTAAACGACCGAGCGCAATTCGGCGACAATCCGGGACCAGCTCGTTTTTCGCCGCCGAGTAGATTCCATTGCGGAAAACCGGCCTTTCGGCGAAAAAGGTGCCTGTCCCGCTGACGGGGTGTGCGCTGCAGAATCGCGCTCGGTCATTTAGCATGGCAACGTGAAACTCGCTGCTGGGAACGCGGGAGAATGTTGCCCGACGCGTAAACCGAGCGACCTCTCGGGGTAACCCGACGCGTCAGTTTTGGTGTTGCGTCAATGAGCCGCGAAACGGCGGCATGCGCAACCACGCAACTTCAACGCCTGACTGCAACGGTCTACAACCGAACGCGGGGCGGTCCAACTGGAATTCAAGCGGGATGCCGCGGAACTTGACCGTGGCGCTCGCCTTGGCGGGCTGAAAATGACATAACATAGGTCACTTGGGGTTCAACCGTCTTATTTCCCTGGAGTCTGTCTCGATGCATGCGCTGGTGCTGGAAGAAATCAACAAGCCGTTGAGTCTTATTGAACGTCCCGATGCGGTGTTGGAGGCCGGCCAGATGCGGGTCGCGGTTCAGGCGGCAGCCTTGAATCGGCGGGACTTCTGGATCACGCAGGGGATGTACCCGGGGGTCAAAATGCCGGTTGTGCTCGGCTCCGACGGCGCCGGCCTGGTGGCGGAAGTGGGTGACGGCGTCGATTCGGATTGGCTCGATCAAGAGGTGGTGATTGATCCAGGCCTGGGCTGGGGTAGCGAGCGTGCCTACCAATCCAGCGATTTTCGGATCTTGGGCATGCCGGACGATGGCACGTTTGCCACACACGTGGTGGTGTCCAGTGCCATGGTCCACCGCAAACCAGCGCACCTGGATTGGTATCAAGCGGCGGCGTTGCCGCTGGGCGGCGTGACAGCCTACCGGGCGTTGTTCACCCAGGGCCAACTGGCTCGCGGAGATCGCGTGCTTGTGACAGGCGTTGGCGGTGGGGTGGCAACGCTGGCGGTCCAGATGGCCGCTGCGGCGGGAGCGACGGTCTATGTCACCTCGTCCTCGGACGAGAAGCTGCAACGCGCGATGGACCTCGGCGCGACCGCCGGATTCAATTACACACGAAAGGAATGGCCGGCCGAATTGAAGGCCAAGGCGGGTGCTGTCGACCTGGTGATCGACAGCGCCGGCGGCGAGGGTTACGAGGCAATTGTCGGGCTGGCCGCTCCGGGCGGACGCGTGGTGAGCTACGGCGCGACAACCGGCCCGCCAAAGAAGCTCGATCTGTTCAAGATTTTCTGGAAACAGTTGCGACTAATTGGAACGACGATGGGATCTCCCGAAGATTTTCAAGAGATGATCGACTTTGTCGGCGAACATCAGCTGGCCCCGACCATCGACCAAGTGGTCCCTTTATCCAACGGAGGGGCGGCGGTCGAACGGATGCGCGATTCGCCCCAATTCGGCAAGGTTGTTCTTGACTGCCAGGTCGACAGCGAAAGTTAGTCCTTGCCTAGACAACTTCTTGCACGACCAGGACGTTATGGGCACTCTTGACCACGTCGCTGCCCATCAAATAGACAACGCGGTCGCCGGTTGCCAGCCGGTTGGAAGTTTTCCCCCAAGCTTCGATGAATTCGCGCAGCTTGGGGCCACCTTCGGCCGGCGCGCCCAAAAGTGGCGTGATCCCCCAAAAAAGGGTCATTCGACGCAATGTTTCGACGGAATCGCTGACACCAACAACGCGCGTCAATTGGCGAAATTTGGCCTGCACCCGTGCCGTCGCGCCGCTCCGGCTGGCAATGACGACCATCGTGGCGCGCAATTGGGCCGCGATTTCCACGGCGCCGTGGACCGTCGCAGCGGTGATAGGATGGACGCCCGAAAGCGCCGGAATTGGAACACGCGCGAACGCGGAGGGTTGCAGCAAGTTGTCCGCCGACGCCATCGTGGCTTCTGTTGCCAGCATCACGCGGTTCATCATCTCGACGGTCTGGATCGGAAAATCGCCGATTGCGGTTTCTCCGGAAAGCATGCAGGCGTCGGCGCCATCGAGGATCGCGTTGGCGATGTCGCTTACTTCGGCGCGAGTCGGACGCGGCGAGCGTTGCATGCTGTCAAGCATTTGCGTTGCCACAATCACCGGCTTGGCGAATTGCTGGCAGGTCGCAACGATGCGCTTTTGGGCCATCGGAGTTTCCGCCAGGTCGATCTCAACTCCCAGATCGCCCCGGGCAACCATCACTGCGTCGGCGGCCAACACGATATCCTGCAGGTGCGTCATCGCCTCGGCTTTTTCGATTTTGGCGACCACCAAGGCGCGCGAATCGCTCGCACGAACAAGTTCCTTGAGTTGATTGACCTCCGCGACGCCGCGCACGAAGCTCAAGCTAATGAAATCCGCACCCGCCTGAGCGGCCCAGGATGCATTATCCAGATCAGCCACCGTCATGGAGGGTACGGTCAGCACGACGCCGGGCAGATTGATTCCCTGGCGGCTGCGAAGAACACCGGCCCCCGTAACGCGACAGACGGCCGCGTCTTCCTCGCTGCCGACCACTTCCATGCTGACGGTTCCATCGGCCAGCATCACGCGATCCCCCACTTCCAATTCATCGACCAGCAGGGCGTACCCGCATGTCAATTCATTGGGGGCGGTCGCCACCAGACCTCGCACGAAACGAAATTCATCCCCCAGCCGACAATGCACTGGTTCGTGCGGCAATTCGCCCAAGCGGATCTTGGGGCCCGCCAAGTCGACCAGCACGCCAACGGGCCGATTCGCAGCGTCGCTGGCGGTGCGAATGGCATCCAGCGCCACCTGATGTTCGGCTCGAGTGCCATGCGCGGTATTGATGCGGAAGACATCGACACCGGCATCGATCAACGTCCGCAGCATGTCCACGGTGCTGCATGCGGGCCCGACCGTGGCCACGATTTTTGTGCGTGACTTGGACGCTGGAAACGGATCGGTCATCGTGACTCGTCTGTGGTTTGTGGTGAGCAGGATCGACGGTCGAAGGCCCGAATGAGTGCCGGCCGGGATGCCTGCCGCGATTCTCGCGTCGTGTCATTGTAACGACGCCGGGTCAACGGTTATACCTACGAAATGCAAACTGTCGAAATCCTGCAACGCGTTTTTGGTCATGATGATTTTCGCACGTCTCAGCGGGCTGTCATCGATCATGTGATGGGCCGCCAACATGCTTTGGTGATCATGCCGACCGGCATGGGAAAATCCCTCTGCTATCAGGTACCAGCGCTGTGTGACTGGCGGGACGATCCGCCGCCGGCGGCTCCCTTAACGGTCGTCATCTCGCCGTTGATTGCCTTGATGAAGGATCAGGTCGATGCGCTGCGACGCCGGGGTGTCGAGGCCACATTCATTAATTCGTCGCTGCGTCGCAAGGAGCGACTTCAACGTTATCAGGAAGTTGCCGACGGTCGCTATCCGTTGCTGTATGTGACGCCGGAACGATTTCGCAAAACCGAGTTTCAGCAGGTGCTAGCGAAGCGGACGATCCGACTGTTGGCCGTCGACGAAGCGCATTGCATCAGCGAATGGGGACACGATTTCCGGCCTGACTACACGCGACTGGCGGAGATCCGCGAGTTGATGGGGAACCCGACCACGATCGCCCTGACCGCCACGGCGACCCCCGATGTGCAGCAAGATATCGTCAAACAATTGGGGCTCGACGCGGACGAGGTCGCGCTGTTCCACGAAGGGATCGACCGCCCCAACCTGCGGTTGGAAGTGGACGAAGTATGGGACATCGATGACAAGCTCCAACACATCCTGGCCGAAGTTCGCCCTGAAGTGCTGGGCACCGGCAGCGGGATCGTTTACTTCACCTTGATTCGAACGCTGCTGGAGTTCAGCGAACGATTGCAAAATGAAGGGGTGCGCCACGTGGCGTATCATGGCGACCTTCCGCGCGAGCGGCGTCGCGCGATCCAGGATCGCTTTATGCAGGGGGACGAACCGCTGGTGCTGGCAACCAACGCGTTCGGAATGGGAATCGACAAAGAAGATATTCGCCTGGTGCTGCATGCCGATCTGCCGGGATCGATGGAATCCTATTACCAGGAGATCGGACGCGCCGGACGGGATGGCCTGCCCAGCCGGTGCCTGCTGCTGTTCGAGCAAGGTGATCTCGCGACGCAAATGGAGTTCATCGGCTGGAGTAACCCAACGTCCGAATTCTACCATCGCGTGTATCACGTCCTGGCCACGGAGATGGAAAAGGTGAACGCCTTCGGCACGGATTGGCTTCGCGACAAATTACATTTCAAGCAGCGTCATGATCATCGCATGGATACGGTGTTGTCGATGCTGGATCGCTATGGTGTCACCGAAGTTGACGACAAGACGGGCGATCTCACGTTGGTCAGTGAGTTGCCTTCCGCGTTGACGGATGCGGAGCGGCTGGCCGCAAAACTCCGCCGCGACCAGGAAAAGTTACTCGCCCTGGTCAACTTCGTTCGCCATGAGGGCGATCGCAAGGCGTATATTCACGATTACTTTGGTTTGCCCTATCAGACCGTGAACAGCTAGCTATGCCTGAACAAACCTCGCCGACGCCGGAAAAGCCACGCCTGGAATTGAATGCGTCGCGTCAGTTCACGAATTGGTTAACCGAACAGCAGTGCAGCCTGGCCTTCACCACCTATCAAACTGGAAAACTGTTTCTGATCGGCGTCCAGCCGGACGGGCGGCTCTCCATTTTCGAGCGGACGTTTAATCGGTGCATGGGGCTGTGGTCGGACGCGCAGACCGTCTGGATGAGTTCGCTGTATCAGATGTGGCGTTTCGAGAATGTCCTGGAACCTGGGCAGTCGGCGGGCGGCTTCGATCGACTGTATGTGCCCCAGGTAGGTAATACCACAGGCGATATCGACGCACATGATGTGGCCGTCGATCGCGACGGGCGCGTGGTCTTCATTAACACCCTGTTTGGCTGCCTGGCAACGCTCAGCGATACGCACAGTTTTGTTCCACTCTGGCGGCCTCCGTGGATCAGCAAGTTAGCGGCCGAAGATCGCTGTCATCTCAATGGCTTGGCGATGGAGGAGGGCTTGCCGGCCTATGTGACTGCGGTCAGCCGCTCGGACGTAGCCGACGGCTGGCGCGATCGGCGGCGTGATGGCGGTTGCCTGGTCGATATCCGCAGCGATGCCGTGGTCGCCGACGGACTCTCGATGCCCCATTCACCGCGTGTTCATCGCGAGCAACTCTGGCTGCTCAACTCCGGTCGCGGCTTCCTGGGTCGCGTGGACCGAGCGAGCGGCAAATTCGAGCCGGTCACATTCTGTCCAGGCTACCTGCGCGGACTCACCTTCGTGGGCGATTTTGCCGTCGTCGGGATGTCGCAGGCCCGCGAAAACAAGACGTTTTCGGGCCTTGAACTGGATGACAATCTGGCACAGCGCGATGCGGAGGCCCGTTGCGGTCTGGGTGTGATCGACCTTCGCTCCGGTGACATGGTGCATTGGCTCACGATCGAAGGGATTGTTCGCGAACTTTACGACGTTGTCGTACTGCCAGGTGTCGCCCGGCCGATGGCGCTAGGCTTCAAGACGGACGAGATCCGTCGCACCATCTCGGTGGGTTAGCCACGAGGCTGTGTTTGCAATCTAAGCACCCCACCGATTAGACTAAGAAGCTGCCCAGATCGCTATGGATTCCCCGGGTTCGAATACGCTCCGGTCGGTATCCGAAGTCGAGGCAGCGGCGATTCATTGTGCCTTTCAATGCGCCTACTCTGGACGACGGGCCACGCCGCGACTTCGGTGAGAGAGATTGATGACAGAATTGCTGTGGTGCCACCACGGACACCGGTTCAAGAGGCCGGAACACGCTCGCCGGTATGCGGTGTGCCCGCTCTGTGGTGCGGTCACCTGGTTTCGACAGGATGATGTCGAAACGAAGGGGCAAGAGGCGGATCAGCAGACGATCGAGCCGCCTGGATCGTCCAACCTCGGAGGTTTGCAGGACGACGATCAGCAAAAAACGCTGGGCATTGATTACGCCGGAAACCAGGCACCCGGGTTTCTGCCGACCGGTTCCTACGGCCCCCCCCCCAGCGACAACGACGGCGGTCCGGACTCCCTGTCCGAATTGCAAGATGGGCGAACCGGGGCGCACGAAAGGCCTCCCGACCAGGCCGGCGCGCGTCACGTTGCCGACGATGGGGCCGTCGACAAACAGGCGCCCGATCAACAGGCGCCTGACGACGCCGTGACCTCCGGCGATCAGGCCGGCGAAGCAACAGGCCCGGGGCAGCCAAATGCCGCAAAAGGTCCCGGCACGAACTCGATCGCGGGGAACAAGACGATCGCGATCAGACGCACGGTGAGTCTCGACGGTTCCGAGCCTGCGGGCGCGGCAGCCGACCCACCGGAGACGGACCGCCACGTCATTCCACCGACGATTCGCCTGCCGACCATTGGTGATGATACGAACCTCACCCAGCGCGACGGCGTTACCGAGGAGCCCCCCTCGACAAACCGCGATCTTCCCGGCACGCCAGAGTCCCCCCCACCCAACGTCGAGGGATATTTCATCGTCGAAGAAATCGGGCGCGGCGGCATGGGTGTGGTCTATCGGGCGATCCACGAAAAGTATGATCGCGAAGTCGCGTTGAAGACGGTGCTCGACATTAGTCCGGTTGAGTTGCAGCGATTCAAGCAGGAATTCCGTTCATTGGCCGACATCGCCCATGAGAATCTGGCAACTCTGCACGATCTCGTGGCGGACGGCGATCGGTTGTGTTTCACCATGGAACTCCTTGAGGCCGTCGACTTTACGGAATACGTTTGGTCCGGCTTTAAAGCCTTGCATCAGCCAGATGATGTGGCTTTGGTTGGACAGTCACTCAACGGCGCACCGCGGTTGACGCCAGAGGTCAGGGAGCGACTCTACGCGGGGCTCAAGCAACTCGTCCTCGGCTTGAACGCGCTGCACAATGCAGGGATGCTGCATCGCGACATTAAGCCCTCGAACGTTCTCGTGACCACCGAGGGGCGGGTCGCCTTGGTTGACTTTGGGCTGGCTTCTCAGTTCAAGGAAGACGCCACCGAGCGTCCGACGGGAATTCACGGCACGCCCGAATATATGTCCCCGGAGCAAGCCGCATGCGAATCGCTGGCGCCGGCGAGCGACTGGTATGCCGTCGGTGTCATGATCTACGAAGTGCTCACCGGGCACTTTCCGTTCGGCGGCAAACCGCTGCAAGTCATCGTTGATAAGCAGAACAAAACTCCGCCTCCGCCGAGAGAGTTAGAGCATGCGACGCCGCCCCAACTGAATAATCTGTGTGCTGGCCTACTCAGCAAAGACCCGGAAAAGCGTCCGACCGCGGCGGATGTCTTGCGCTGCATCGGCGCGGAGGACTTGATCGCATCGCTTTCGATTTCAGCCCGCGTGGGGGCGGGGCAGGCGGTCGAGCTTGTTGGCCGCGAAGTTCACCTGAAGGGCTTGCACGCGTCGTTCCGACAGGTCGGTCGCGGCATGACCAAGTCGATCTTTGTCCACGGCGAATCGGGCATGGGTAAGAGCGTTCTGATTCAGAAGTTCCTCAGCGATCTGCGGAAGGACGATCGCGCCGTGATTTTGGCCGGCCGCTGTTACGAGCAAGAGTCGGTCCCCTTCAAGGCACTCGACAACTTGATCGATTCGCTGGCGGACTACCTCACCGGTCTGCCCGAGGCTGACGCACGGCAAGCCACGCCGGAGGACCTCCTGCCGCTGGTGCGCCTTTTTCCAGTCCTCGGGCAAATCCCAGGAGCCTTGGATCCGGGGCGGCCTTCGATTGAGAACGTCGACCAGCAGGAACTGAGGCAACGCGCGATGAATGCGCTGCGGGAGATGCTCAAGCACCTCAGTAAGACCCGGCCGGTCGTCCTCTACATTGATGACTTGCAATGGGGTGATGAAGACAGTGCGGATCTGTTGGCGGATCTGGTCCGACCTCCCGACGCCCCCCGGGTCTTGGTGCTGGGTTCGTTTCGAACAGAAAATCGGGACACGAGCCTTTGCCTCCAGGCACTCGACAAGGCCTACACGACCGGTCGATACCGTCCGCGTCGCGAGGAAATGGTGGTCGATTCGCTGCCTGAAGCCGATGCGAAGCGTCTGGCGCTGATGTTGTTGCGTCGCCATGATCCAGGCAGCCAGATCCTGGCCACCAAGATTGCCCGCGAATCGCGTGGCTGGCCGTTTTTTGTCTGGGAACTCGCTCAGCATGTGCAGGATTCTCCGGAGATCGCCGACCAATCGCTCGAATTGGACGAGGTGATCTGGACGCGCGTCCAACGCCTGCCGAATGAAGTTCGCCAACTACTGGAACTCGTGGCGGTCACCGGCCGCCCACTTCCGGCGCTCGAGGCCTATCAGGCCATCGCCTGTCAGAGCAAGGGCCGCAACCATCTTGCTCAATTGCGTGCCTGCCACTTCGTTCGCACGACCGGAGACGAAGACGACGAAACCATCGTCGAGACCTATCATGACCGGATCCGCGAGTCGGTTGTGGCCAACTTGGAACGCGAGGAAATCCAACAGTACAGTTTGCAACTCGCGAACACATTCGAGGCCGGGAGCGGCATCGAGGTCGCCGACCTCTGGTCGCATATTAACCGCACGCAGGATGATGAGGAGCCCGGCGCACCGTATCCCCTCGACAAGCAGCAGTGGCAGCGAGTTTTTGACCTGGCTCGATTTTATGATGCAGCCGCCAAACACAAGGTGGCGTTTCCCTTCGCGTTGTGCGCCGCCGAGCAAGCTCGGCAACAAGACGCCCAAGAGGTCGCCGAGCAACAGTATCGGATCGCCCTGCATGGCGAGTCGGAAGTGTCTTCCGGACTGCGACTCCGCGTTCACGAAGGGCTGGGCGACGTCCTCGTCCTCCGCGGTCGGTATGAGGAAGCGATCGAACAATTTCGCGCGGCGAGGCTGCTGACGCAACGTCATTTCGCGCTCGCACGACTTGACGCCAAGCTTGGCGCCGCTGCGTTCAAGAAAGGCGACATGGGCGTCGCCCGCGATTATCAAGAGAAGGCCCTGTCCGCTATGGGGGAACGACTGCCGGGCAACCGAGTCTCCCTGTACTGCGGGTTAGCCAAAGAGGGCCTGACGCAATTGCTGCACACGTATTTCCCCGGTCATTTCGTGGGACGCCGCCGACTGGATTCGCCCCGGAGCGCGGCGGATCTTTTTCGCGTCCGTGTGTTCGACGAACTCACCATCACCAACTGGTTTACCCAGCCGATGCACATGGTCCTCTGGTCGCACCTAAGAGGATTGAATCTGGGCGAGCTCTATCCACCGTCTCAGGAACTCGGGCGAACGTATGCCTTTCATGCGATTACCATGACCGGCATCCCCCGGGCGCAGCGGGGAATCGCCTACGCCAAGAAGGCGTACCAGATTTCGGTCGACAAGGGCGACCTGTGGGGCCAAGGTAAGGCACGCGGGTACCACACGTTTTCCTGCATCGTGCTGGCGCGCTTCAACGAAGGCGTTCGAACCGGTAAGGAAGCGGTTCGCCTGCTGGAAGAGGCCGGCGATGTCTGGGAAGCCAATATGGCGCGGATGATCGCGACGGTCCCACTGTTCCACCTCGGCAACCTGAAGGCTGCATACCTCGAGGCAAAAAAGGCCTATGAAATCGGGATCGAGACAGGCGATTACTCCGCCGCCTGCATTTCCCTGCTGTTCTGGATTCCGGCCGCTCCGCAGCTGATCCCACCGGGTGCCATCCAGACCGAGCTCGAACGGGTCCGCATCGACCCGCTGGCCATTACGGGCGCCGCCTACGCCCGTGGACTGGAACTTCTGCTGCGGGAAGACGAACCGCTCAAGGCGGCAGAGGCCCTGCACGACTGCCTCGCCCGCGCCAAAGCCCGCGGCCTCAGAAATGTCTGCATCTTCAGTGCCGCCACCTGGAAGGCCACGGCCTTGCGCATCGCCGCCGAACGAGCCACGGATGCCTTGGCGCGCAGGCGTCTGCTTAAACAGGCGGGCCAGGCGGTCAGTGCCGCGCTTTGGATCACCAACAGCTATCGCGCCAGCCGCCCCCAAGCGTTGCGGGAAGCCGGTACCGTCGCGGCCTTGGAAGGAAAGTCGAAACAAGCGCGCCGTTACTTCGACGACAGCCTGCAGGTCGCGACGCATCACGAAGCTCGCTACGACCATGCCCTGACCAGCCTGGCACGCGGCGAATTCGGCATGAAGTTCAATTGGCCTGATGCGGAACGCGAAGCGGAGAAAGCTCGTCGCAGCGTCGCGGCAATTGAAAATCTAGGGGACCCATAGCCATGCCCGGCAGGCACGCGCGCGGCGCCCCGTCGCCATCTTCGCACCATGGCATCCCACGTTTGGAGATCCGTTCCCGCGAGGCATACGTTTTCTATACGGATGTCGAGACGGTAACCGCGCCAGAAGTGCTAACGGCTTGCCATGCGGTGCTGAGCGAGGAAGAGCGCGATCGCCAGCGGGCCTTTCATTTTTCCGCCGATCGCCACCTCTTCCTTGTCGCTCATGCGCTGTTGCGCAATTCACTATCGCATTACGCCAGCGTCGCGCCCCAGGCCTGGCGTTTCGACGTCGGCCCGCAGGGTCGCCCCGAAATTTCCAAATCGCAACGGGCGGTAACCGACCTGCGCTTTAATCTCTCACATGCTCGACAACTTGCCGCCTGCGTCATCGCCCGCCACGTCGATGTCGGGATCGACGTGGAATGTCTCGATCGCAAAGTCGATATCGTCTCCATCGCAGACCGGTACTTTGCGCCCAGCGAGTCGGCACAACTTGCCCGCCTGACCGGCCACGATCAAGAGTTGCGATTCCTCGAATATTGGACGTTGAAAGAAGCGTACGTCAAAGCGCAAGGAGGCGGCCTATCGATTCCCTTGGACGCGTTTCATTTCCAACAGGATGAACACCGGCAATGGCGAATTGGCTTTAGCGATTCGAGCGAACGGCCCGACCGGTGGCAATTCCGCTGCCTGCGGCCGACGCCAAAGCATGTCATGTCGATCGCAATTCACCGCGGCGATCAGCCGGACTTCGATCTTGCCATCAGCGAATCGGCGCCGGTGCAATAGTCAGCAACCACCGGCAGCGCTAGTGGTTGGCGATACGAAATTTACGGCAGGTTGCCATGAGCGCACAAACGTCAGAAGCGAAACCGCCACTGGAGGGCAACGATGCAGTCGCTGTGATTGGAATGGGCTGCCGTTTTCCCGGTCACGTCGACTCGCCGGAGGCGTATTGGCGGCTCCTCCGCGGGGGGATCGACGCCATCGGTGAAATCCCTGAAGACCGTTGGAATCTAAACGAATACTTCGATCGCGATCCTCAGACGCCCGGCAAGATTTACGTCCGCCATGGCGGATTTTTGGATAACACGGCGGGATTTGACGCGAGTTTCTTTGGTATCACGCCGCGCGAAGCGGCGGACCTCGATCCACAGCAGCGGTTGCTTTTGGAGTTGGCCTGGGAGTCGCTCGAGGACGCTGGGATCGCGCCGCGCAGCCTCCGCGGCTCGGAAGCAGGCATCTTCGTCGGTATGAGCTCCGATGATTTCGCGGCAAATCAGTGGAGTGACAACGGCCTGACAGAAATCGAAACCTACACCACTCTGGGGATCGCCCGCAGCATGGCAGCCGGGCGGATTGCCTACCTCCTGGACCTGCACGGACCGGTCGTGCAACTTGACACATCGTGCTCGTCCTCCCTGGTTTCGATCTACCAAGCCTGCCAATCTCTCCGCGCGGGCGCATGCGATCTCGCGATCGCCGGCGGCGTCAACATGATACTTTCACCTGCCACCATGGTCGCGCTGTGTCGCTTGTCGGTGCTGGCACCGGATGGAAAATGCAAGACGTTTGACGCGTCCGCCGATGGCTATGTACGGGGCGAAGGGGGCGGTCTGGTCACTCTGAAGCGATGGCGAGATGCGGTTCGCGACAACGATAGGATTCTCGCGACGATCCAGGCTGCCGCGGTGAATCACGACGGGGCGAGTCCAACCCTCACGACGCCAAGCCAATCGGCGCAACAGGCGCTGATGCGCAAGGCGTTGGACGATGCCGGCCTTTCAGGACGCGACGTGACGTACGTCGAGGCACACGGAACCGGCACGCGGGTCGGCGATCCGATCGAACTCGAAGCGCTCGATGCGATTTACGGAACCGGCAGTTCGCGCATCGATCCGCTCTACGTTGGTGCCGTCAAGACGAACATTGGCCATTTGGAAGCCGCAGCGGGAATCGCGGGGTTCATGAAAGTTGTGCTGATGCTGCAACATCGCGAGATTCCGCCGCACTTGCATTTTACGTCGCCGAACCCCGATATTCCGTGGGACGACATTCCCCTGCGCGTGCCGACCCGCACGGCGCCGTGGCCTGTGAATGATTCGCGTGGTCTCGCTGCGGTCAGTGCCTTCGGCATCAGCGGTACCAACGCCCATGTCATTCTCCAAGCCGCCGCGCCGCTCCGAAATGGCCACCTGGCATCGTCCATCCCAAGTCTCATTCCGGCGCCAACGGCCTCCGCCACCGGTGCGGAACAGCCAATCGCCGAGGGAGGGTTGGCTTCGCAACCGCCGCTGCATCTGCTCACCTTGTCGGCCCGA
>JAUIHJ010000661.1 GCA_030432015.1 bacterium | reverse complement strand
TCTGGTCCAGCATCTCCGAGCCCGGGTTATAGCCGAAGCCGGTGCCCGCGAACGCTCGACCGTTGACCACAAATTGGTCACCGACCGCCAAACTGACGTTGGTCGCCTTGTCGCTGGTGGGGCGCAGTAAACGAAAGAAGCCGTTGCCGGCTGAATAGGTGTAACCGACAATCCGCAGGCTCAGTCCATGTGCCGAGCCGCTGGTAAAGGTGAACAGGCTGCCGTTGTAATAGCCGTTGGTGTGATTCAGCGTGGTGGCGTTGCCAAAGATGATGTCGCGTAAGGCCGCTTCGGAAACGCGAACGTCAATAAACTGATCGGCCGTGCCGTCAGGGACCGACGTCGCGGGAGGGACGGGTGTGCTGAAGGTTCCTGGCGAACCCGTGCCGCTGATCGCGCCGGTGAACCCGGACAGGGCGTACATGTCGTTGAGCAGGCTGTGACTCTGGATGACCGATTTGGAATCGCGTGTGTCGCGCACCAGTTGATACATCGCCGAGTCGAGCAATTTGCGGGGGCTGTCACCGGTTTGTCCAATCCGCGAGGTGGCAACGGCCGTGTTTTGATACTGGCCGGAGACGACCAGGAAGGTGACCATCAGCAGTGCAAACAGGGTCAGCAAGCTCAGGACGAGCAAGAGAACAATACCGCGACGCGGCTTTTGATTTATCATGATTCAGGCCTCCCTGGAAGCATTCGCTGGCGTTAACTCGGTTCCGGTGAAAACGGGAATCGTTTGCTACTCGGGAAGAATTGCGACTCGCGGGCGAGTCAGGTGATACGTGGGCTTACCACAATGAACTTGTCTCTAAGCGAATTGTTTTTTCATATACCGCGACGACGCCCGTAACCAAGGTGGCATAGGTCACGGGGACCTGGCCACCGCTGCCGTCGCGAAGTCGATCGGCGGTGCTGAGCCACGGCCAATCCGCACCGATCAGGGTCGCATCACGTTCGTAGTTGCCCGGTCGATCTGCGTTGCCGGCGATGGCGCGATCGATCGGCCGACCTTCGAGGAACTGCGTCCCGTCCCAGTAGGGACCATCGGTCTCGGCAACGCGATACCAACGAAACATGGGGGAATAGGGGGAGGTGGAACGCAGGTTCTGCATCAGCATCACCCAATCCCCGGACTTGAGTTCCAGTTCGTCGGCGGTTGTCGCTTCCAGTGTCACGTCGCCACCGCCATAGCCGTCGCCGTGGAATTGGGGCGTGGCGTCGGGGTTGGCCGAAGGGCCAATGATCCACGTCAACCGCTCGTTGTAGGTCGGCTCTTCACCGACATCTGCGATGCCATCGGCGTTGAGATCTTCAAACATCGTTTGACCCCGACCGAGGCTGGCCACATCACGGCGATTGAAAATCACAATCGATAGCATGTACGTGTCTTTGAACACGCCGTTGTTATCGATCTTGGGAGAGACCGTGGCCATCCACGACAGCGTGCCGTCCGATTCGCGTTTGTCGCCAAAGATCTGCACCGGGGGCAAGGTCTCGTCGGTGGGCAGATCGAACGACAGTTCGTCGTCGGTGACGAAAATTTGATCCGCCTGCAGGGCCGACATGATGCCGGTCGTCGTGAGGGCCGGGTTCGGTGTCAGGCTGGCGCGAATCAACCGCGGTGGAGGCGGGGGCGTCGCCGAGGGGACCACAAAATAAGGAAAGACGTTCGCGTCATAGGTGGTATTCTTGAAGGTGCCGTTGGTCGCGGCGAATCGCGGATCGATGCAAAAGCCAATGTTTTGGCCGCGGGGATGCCCGATCACGTTCCCGTTGGGATACCGCCAGGTCGACGGAGCGCGCATGCCGCGGAGATCGAATTCTGCGACGGCGTTCATGCCGATCCGCGAACTGCGGTCCGCCACGTTGCCGCGTCCGACCTGATTGAGCGCCAGGGGCAGCACGGCCACGACGCCCAGCAGTCCGACGGCGATCACGCCGATCGCGAACATGACTTCCAACAGGCTAACACCGCGTCGCATCATCATTACGTCCTCTCAGCTCGGAACTTCTAACCTCGAACCTGTCGGCTTTCCGCTTAGCGACCACCCGCCGACTGCGTGCGTTGGGCCAAATCGCGGGCGTTGCGAAAACAGTCACGGAACGTCGGCGGCGTGGCTGGATTTTCGTCGGGATCGAAATTCCAACCGTTCTGGGAAGAAGAGACGAGACCGGTACGATGGCCAATGGAAACCCAAATGCTTTTACCATCGACCAGGTTTTCATTATGGGGGCAGGTGTCGGTATCGACCGGCGACCAGGGAAGCGGGTTGGGCGCGTCCGGCGTCGCCTCCGCCTCGGTCTCCACCTGTTCGATCTTGCCGACCAGCAAATGCACCGTGCCGTTGGGCGCGAAGGAGGTCCCCATGGTCACGATCCGTTCGATATCGCCGCTGGGGCGGAACACGATGATGACCGGACCGGCCAGTGGTGCCAACCGATTGCCGGCCGGGCTGTTCGGATTGCGGTTGTCCCAGAATTCGAGACCCGCTGGGGGAGCAAGATCCGGCGCGACGGTCGGGCAGATGGCCGGCGCGATGGTATCATCGGTACCCCCGCCGATGCCCGAATATTGGAGGTCGATCGCCGTGCCGCCGGGGAGTTGCAACGGTGCGGAACTCGAGCGGCGCGGGTTGAGCAGGATTTGGTACGGCTGGGCGATGCCCAGCAAGGGTGGTACGCGCCGGGCATCGGCCAGATTCACTTCGAACAAGTACGTGTTGGCCACCGTCGGAGTAATGCGCGTGCAACGGTAGAACTGGCCCTTGTAACCGAGCTTGATGCGAAACTCGTCTCCGACATTCGGTGCCAGGACCCATAGCAGGCTGTAGCTATTGACGAATCCGCCCCCCGGCGCACCCAGCACGCCGGTAATAATGTATTGTTCGTTCGGATTCGATGCCGACGGCGGGACCAGCGTGATCGTGGCGGTTGCTCCCTGCGAATCACCGGAATAGTGTGGCGGGGTCTCGGCCAGGTAAAGCTGCACGGCTGCGTTGGATTCCGGCAGCCGTTCGATCCAGACGCCAACCGGCCGGCCAAGTGCCGCGGCCCGTCCTTTGGCACCGTCCAGAAAGGCATTGATCTGGCGCGCCGCGTCCCGGACCTTGCCCTCTTCCACGGCCGGCTTCATCAGCGGCAGGGCCGCCGCCACCAGCAGGGTCAGGATGAAAATCACCACCAACAATTCGACCAGCGTCATCGCGCGCCGGGCGATCAAACGG
This sequence comes from bacterium, assembly GCA_030432015.1. Classification (GTDB taxonomy): domain Bacteria; phylum Planctomycetota; class Planctomycetia; order Pirellulales; family Pirellulaceae; genus ARS98. Next base: position 1,562 of record JAUIHJ010000661.1, on the reverse strand, counting down.
TGCTGCGCCGCAATGCCGCGACGTGACCGTGGATGCGGCCGCGTTGACTCAGGCCGGGCGGTTACGCGCCGGGCGGTTAAACGCCGTGCTGTCGCGCGCCGGACCTTCGACGCGCAGCGCACGCCGCTGGCGCGATTCGGGCTGCTCTCGTTCCGTACCATTTGTCTACCTCGAGTCGAGCAAGTGGTTGGTGATATTATCGAAAGAGCCGATTTCGCCATCGCCCCCCGCGTCGACGGGCCGTCCCATCTGAATGCTGCCCGATGTTAATGTCACATAGGGGTAATTCGCTGGGCAGGTGAAGGCATACCTGACCGGCGTACCGGACCCGAGGTCGACACTGATGTCGTAGACGGAGTCCTCGCCTGCCGAGAAAATCAGCGGGTAGAGGGCGTACGTCGAGGCGGCAAAGGGATCGACTTTGAGGGGATCGAACGGGTCGGGTGAATTCACCGGATCACGTGGTTGCAAGCTGGAAGCGTCATCCGAACCGGGCCAGCCGATTTCGCCGATGTCATCGACGCCGTTCTGCATGTCATCATCGACGCCCGCGACGCCCCAGGCGCCGTCCGGGCCTTCGCCCGTAGCGAACCCGGGAGCCCATCGCAGGAATGCGATCGGCCTGCCCCAACCGTCCAGCAACTCCGGCATCCCATCGTCGTCGGTATCGCCGATTTCTGATTCTTTGAAGAAGTCCAACCCGCTGGTGTCGCCGTCGCGAATGGAAGAAACGATCAGGTACAGGCACTCGGCGCCCTGATGTGAGGGCGACCAGTGCGCGGCGTTGGTCCAATCGCCGGCGGCACCATGCCGCGACTTGATTAATGTGTTCGCCTTGCGCCGGTAGGACTTCCAGACCGAGGGTTCAGCAAGCTGCAGTGTGATGACGCGGTTGGTACCGGGAACCACGATGGGCATGGCGCGGGGGCCGTCCTCGAGGTCGGAGATCCGGTCTGGCAACTCCATCCGCATCAGTTCACGCAGGGCCAGCAAGCGAATGTACGCGCCGCCATAATCGTGTTCGGGAGGGGTGCTGGGATAGATGTTGTCGTGGGTTCGTTCCGACGGATCCCGCCAGCAATTATTGTTGTCGTCGTCAAAGTCTTCCGGGCGGGCCTTCATCCAACCTGGAATGGGCAGCGGCACCTGACGCACCCGGTAGCTATCCCACTTGTACATGATCATGGTGTGCAGCTTGGCGACCTGCGTCCGGGTGCGGGTCGCCTTGGCTTCACCGATCACCCCGTACAGGGCGGACAGCGTAATCGACCCGAGGATCGCAATGATCACGACCACGGCCAGGAGCTCGACCAACGTGAACGCCTGCCGGTTGGCGGGGACGAGTTTGCGATGGATGCGGTTCATGGAACTTTCGCCTCCAGGGTGGAACCAGCGCTGAAATTCGTCAGGTTGTCGCGATCTTCGACGGAATAGCCGCTGCCACCGGGGAAGCTCCCGCCGGCCACACCGTAGTCGTCGTCCAGGCCCGCCGAGACGATCTGAAACTTCTGCTTGTTCATGTGGACCTGTGTCGGCAAGTCAGAGAAATAGGGGGTGACGAA
>JAUIHJ010000660.1 GCA_030432015.1 bacterium | reverse complement strand
GATCCGGCCGCCTTCCTCCCAGCCAGTCGCGATGTCGATGAGCCCATCGCCGTTGACATCAGCCAATCGCACTCCATCGGCACCCCGCGACGAATCATCAATGGTATGTCGCGGCCAAGGCAGGCCACGTGTCTCCGCCGCTCCGGCTGTACCTTGCCCACAGGCAACCGCGGCAATTCCCAGGCAGCACAACAGGCAACACCAACCAGCATCGGCTCGAACCATGATTTCACCTCGGTTTCTCTGGGCTTCCGCAGTCACACGCCTGAGAGCATGGTAGTTGTTGGGCGAGCCCGCTTGAAGCCGGACAGCCTCACAGCCAAACGCACCGCAGGGCGGAGCCTAGTCCGCGTTTGCTCGATTTTGTATCATCGACAACATGGTTGATGCGAAAAAAACAGCCGATGGCCCGCCTCCGGCCCACGACATGCGGGTCCTGATTGTCGATAACGACCATGCGCTGGCGCATTCCATGGCCGAGAGTCTCGAACGGGTCGGCTACCCCTGCACAGTCGCGACATCGGGGACCGAAGGGGTCAGCCGAGTCGAAACCGATCAATTCGACATCGTCTTTACGGACCTGGTGATGAGCGATATTGACGGTATGGGCGTCCTGGCGCGGACCAGGAAGGCGCTGCCCGACGCGGAAGTGATTGTCGTGACCGGCCACGCCTCGGTCCCCAAAGCGGTCCAGGCAATGCAGCAGGGTGCGTTCAATTTCCTGGAAAAGCCGACGACCCCCGAACGGATGCGGGCCGTTGCCGAAAAAGCCGCCGACTCCGTGCGGCTGCGGCGCGAGAATCTCGAACTCACCCAGCGACTTGACGAGAAATTTGGTTTCGAGGGGATCATTTACGCCAGCAGCAAGATGAAGGACTTGATCGATCGGCTGAAGCGAATTGCCCCCACCGACGCGACCGTGCTGATCACCGGTGAAAATGGAACCGGCAAGGAACTTGTGGCCCAGGCGATTCACCAGAACAGCCCTCGCAAGAACAAACGCATTGTCGCGCTCAATGCCGGCGCGGTGGCGCAGAACCTGGTTGAAAGCGAATTGTTCGGACATGTCAAAGGCGCCTTCACCGATGCCGTGACCGACCGCGTCGGAGCGTTCGAATATGCCAACGGCGGAACACTGTTCCTCGACGAGATCGGAGATATGCCGCTGGCAACCCAGATCAAACTGCTCCGCGTCTTGGAAGAACATCAACTGACCCGCGTTGGCGATAACAAGCCCAGCAAAGTCAATGTCCGCATGATTTCGGCGACCAACCGGGACCTGGAAGAGTCGATCAAGCAGGGTGACTTTCGTCAGGACCTTTACTTTCGGCTCAAAGTCGTCACCGTCAACCTCCCCGCCCTCCGTGAACGGCGCGAAGACATCGTCCCGTTGACCGAGCACTTTCGCAAACAATTTAACAAACGTCACGGTAAGACGATCAAGACCGTGTCGCCGGCCGTCATGCGAAAACTGTTTGCCTACGAGTGGCCCGGCAACGTTCGACAACTTCGCAACGCCATCGAGACAATGGTGGTCCTGGACGCTGACGGCCTGCTGGATGTCGATGATTTGCCACCAGAATTGATGGACGTGGAAGAGTCGCCGGCAGTCAGTACGGACGGACCGCTGGGATTAATCGGCCAATCGATGGATTCAATTGAGAAATGGGCCGTTGAACAGACGCTGAAACTGACCAGCGGCAATCGTGAAGAAACCGCACGCATTCTGGAAATCGGCGCTCGCACGCTGTACCGCAAGCTGGATAAATACGGCCTGAGTTAACGTCACCGCATCGCTGCGTTGCCATCGCCGGCGCAAGCGGACGATGGTCGGTCCTCTGGGCACATTGGCATAAACGCACTCTTGTAAGAATGGGAATCGGATGCCCGAAATATTGCAACTCCCGCCGAGCGTCGTGAACAAGATCGCTGCCGGCGAGGTGATCGAACGGCCTGCCAGTGTCGTCAAGGAGATCGTCGAGAACGCCGTCGATAGCGGCGCGACGCGCGTGGACGTGTCGATCGAGCAGGGCGGCGCTCAGTTGATTCGTGTCGCCGACAACGGATGCGGGATCGCCCCCGAGCAACTCACGCTGGCCGTCGCCAGCCACGCCACCAGCAAGATCCGCGACGCGGACGACCTGTTTAACGTCCATACGTTTGGATTTCGTGGCGAAGCGCTCGCGTCGATTGCCGAAGTCAGTCAAATGCACATCCGCAGCCGCCTGCCCAACGAGCAAGCCGGCGCGGAACTCGAAATCAACGGCGGCCGTCAAAGCGAGATCACTCCGTGCGGCTGCCCACCCGGCACCATCATTGAAATCCGCAACCTATTCTTCAATACGCCGGTCCGTCGCAAATTCATGAAGACGACGCAGACGGAACTGGGACACGCCAGCGAAGCGTTTACCCGGATCGTGCTGGCACATCCGCAGGTTCATTTTACCCTCCGTCACAATGATCGAATCCTGCATGACCTGCCGCCGGTCGACAGTTGGCGCGACCGGATTGCCGCCTTCTTCGGCCAGGAGTTGAGTGAACACTTGATGTGGGTGGAGAGCGACCAGGAAGGCGTCAAGATCGCTGGCTATGTCGCGGATCCGGAAATGAGCCGCTCGAATAATCGCCTGCAATACCTGTTGCTCAATGGACGATTTATCCGCGATCGCTCGTTGCAACACGCCCTGGGGGAAGCCTATCGCGGGCTGCTGCTGACCGGCCGCTTTCCCATCGCCTTCGTCCGCATCGACCTGCCCTCAGACACTGTGGATGTTAACGTCCATCCGACAAAGATCGAGGTCCGCTTCCAAGAGGCAGGGCGGCTCTACAGCCAACTGCTCGCCACGCTACGGAACAAGTTCTTGACCACCGACCTGACCGCCAAAGTGCAGCCGGTAGGTGTCACGCCGACCGCCAGTTCATCGCAAGATCCCGAGGCCGCTGCCAGACATCGCCGCGAAGTCAGCGATTGGGCACGGGGCGCGACGGCACCGAACACCACCACGTCAAGCTCAGCTCGACCCGGCGCCGCACCCAACCGTTCGACCGATGCGACGGCACAGGCCGTCGACCGCCAATCGCGACTGGGACTGAATTATGCCCTCAGCGGTCGAACCCCGGACTTCGTGCCATTCGATTCGGGCGGCGGTCGGACGCATCCTGCCCATCATCCCGATTCCCAGGATGCATCAGCAGGCACCGCAGCGTTCGGACAACCCGCGGTCAGCACCAATGAAACGTCGGCGGTCAATCCGCCAGTGAGCGAAGCGGACCGCGCCGGCGACCCCACCGTCCTGGCCCAGCAACCCGCTCACGATCAGCCGATTCGCCATGCGACCGGGGGGGCGCCGCTTGGCCTGCAACTTCACCAGCGGTACCTGGTGACGGAAAATGACGAGGGCATGGTGGTCGTGGACCAGCACGCGTTGCACGAGCGGATTCTCTATGAGCAGATTCGTGACAAAGTCCTGGCGGGGCGCATGGAGACGCAGCGGTTGCTCGTGCCGGAACCGGTGGCGCTCACTTCGGCCGAAGCGGCGGCTGCGATCGATGCGCGTGACACATTGGCCAAGATGGGCATCGAAATCGAAGCCTTCGGCGGCGATACCATTTTGGTCTCGGCTTACCCGGCCATGCTCGCCACGATGAGTCCCAACGATATGCTGCGACAAGTTGTCGATCTGCTGCTGGAGGAGGGCAAGACCCCCGATCGCCGCGACCTCTTGGACGAATTGCTGCACATGATCTCGTGCAAAGCTGCCATCAAGGCGGGCGACCGACTGTCAACCGAAGAAGTCACCGCGCTGCTGGAACAACGCCATCACTTCCAGGACAGCCACCACTGCCCCCATGGTCGCCCCACCGCATTGGTCTTCACGCGAGAGGAACTCGATAAACGGTTTCGCCGCACCTAAGGCCTCACCGCATTTATCGTGATTCGCCAAGACGCAAACCTGGCGTCGTCGCTGCGAAATGCCGTGTTGGAACTGCACGCCCATCTTGTCAACCGCGGCCCGCCGCAGGTTTCCATGCACTGTGGCGCATCACCACGACGTTCGATAAACCGAAACGGGGCAGGGGATCCAGCGGCCGGAACGCAGCGTCCCGGCCAGCGGTCGCTCAAAGCCGCAGCGCCAACTGCGGGGCATCGCTGAGCGTCTGGTTTGGCAAAGCCGTATCGTCCTTGGCTTTGTCGTATTTTTGACGGCAATGGGGACAGTCCTCGAGATGCGATTCAACTTGCCCCATCACGGCCGCCCCCAGCCTCCCAGCGAGATACTCGGGCAATAAGGATTTCACCTTGGCACAGGTGATACTGCCCATGTTGCGAACTTTCGCCGGTGCCTGCCCCCAGGGCTGGGCCATCATCGCCGCGGCGACGACGACCACCACCATGGCGCCACCGGCCATTCCGACGACCTGGGCCCGTCGACGATTGCGCTGCCGGGCTTGAATCCCGCGTACAGCGCGCGTCAGCGTCCCTGCGGGGCAGGGCTGCCAAAGGTCGGATCCTTGATCGGAGGTGTGCGGCACGGAATCGTTTGGTTTGCTCATAGCGAAATCGTCAAAATGTGGACCAGGTGGAGCGCGGCACCCCACGGCAGGGATGCCCCTGGTCCGGGATGACCCTGGTTTGGATGTGGATCATCGAATCGATCACGGCGAAGCGTGAAATCCTCAGCGAATTGCAACGTAGTTAGTATCATCGCCATCAACTCGATATTTCTCTGTGAAAGAACCCACACTAGGGCAAGAAATGAGTCGTCGCCCGCGGCGGTGGTGGTGCGCC
>JAUIHJ010000659.1 GCA_030432015.1 bacterium | reverse complement strand
GCAATGGAACTCCAGCGGCCGGCCGGCCGGGTTGAGAACCAGGTAGCCACCGAGGTATCCATGTTCCGCGGTCTCGCGGACCGTCAGAAACCCGACGGTCTGTGACGGTTTAGAACCGCTAGCGGTCATCCAGCATTCCTCGTTGTCAAAGCGTGGTGTCAGGCGTCAAGATGCAGCGTTCCGCTTGATTGTCCTCGAATTGAATCGGTGCCAGATCGGTTCGGACTTTAACGCCTTTACCGGTTACTGTGGCAGATCAAGGTCTGGCGCCAGATTCTCGCCAGTGGCCAGGGATTCGGGTAATCTGGGCGAGGGTCGGGAGGATTGGGCCGGGGGGTGAGGGCCGTCCTTGCAGCGCCCCGTTCCGGGCGCGGCAACACGAGATCGAAACCCAAATCAAGCACAAAAATCGAGGATTTTTTCGCCTTTTTCAAAATACTCGACATGGCATCGTGATCGTCTATACTGGGGATTCTCATCGACCCAGGAGCTCCGCTAAATGTCACAAGACTCGAATGAATTCCCCCCCGGGTTTCGCATAGATGTTTCCGCGGATTCGTCAGCCAACCCCACCTCGAAGGGGCAGGACGCTGACGCCGCGATCATTGCCTTACTGCGACAGGTGGTTGTGGGGCAAAATAAGTCCAATCAATTATTGGAAGAGCTGGTCCAGCAGCAAAATGTCGCTCAGCGTCAGCGGGCAACGGAGTTGGGTCAGTGGAAGGATGCCAACCCAGACCTCGCGCGCTGCTGTCGATCGGCGGCGGAGACATTGAGCCGGGTCCAGACGGAATTCCTCAGGAGTCTGACCGACGAGGTTGTTGACAACGAAGATGCCCTACTCGACGGCGAATTCATGTTCAATGAATTCGTCGACCGCTTTGGTCCTCGTCTGGCTCACTTGAACGGAGTCTTGCAGGTTCTTTCGCAGCTCAGCACGATGCCGACGACCCCCAGCAATCAGTCGTAGCGGATGTTGGTTGAACTGGTCAGGACGACAACGGAGGACGGCCTTTACCTGGACGGTGCTTTGTCCAGGCCGGAGGGGACAGCGTCCGATGGCGTCGCCCTGGATGCGGTGGTAATGCTCCATGGCGTCGGCGGCACGTTCTACGGTGGATCGCTGTTTCAATCGCTGCAGACGATGTTTCTTGAGCTGGGCACGGCGGTCTTGCGCGTCAATACGCGTGGCCACGGTTCGGTCAGTATGATTGGGACTACCGGGGGCGCGGGGCGATATGGCGGCGCCTTCGAAGTGGTTGATCAATGCCGGTACGACGTGCGTGCTTGGGTCGACACGTTGGTCGAGCAAGGGTTTGCGCGGGTTGGTCTGGTGGGGCATAGCCTGGGGGCGATCAAGGCGGTTTATGCCGAGGCACTTGACGCTCACCCGCACGTCGCGGGTCTGCTGGCTGCTTCACCCCCGCGTCTGTCGTACCGAGCGTTTCAAAACGGACCACGCGCACGGGACCATTTTGCGTCCCTTGCCACGGCCAACGAATACCTTGCTTCCGGCAAGCCGGAGGCACTGTTTACCGCCACCTTCCCCTTCCCGATGCTGATCAGCGCGGCGACATACATCGACAAGTACGGCCCCGAAGAACGTTACCATTTCCTGCCTTTCGTCTCGAAGTTAACCGTCCCCACGCTGTTTACCTATGGCCAGCGCGAGCTGGACACGGGTGGTGTGGCCTTCGCTGGGTTACCTGACGCCATCGTCGCGGAGACCGCGGATTCCGCGCGCGTCGAGGTCGCGACCATTCCGGACGCCGATCATTTCTACACGGGAAAGTACGCGGCGTTGGGAACCGTCATGGCGGATTGGTTGCGTCGCACGCTCCCGGCGTCCTGACGCTGAAGGTGCGCGACGTGCGCAGGCTGGGCCTGTGGTATCGGTGATCCGACGCCGCCGCCTGATTCAACCGGTTAGGGGACCGTGATCCGCGGCCCGGAATCGGGCTTCGCTGGTTGTGAACCGAGGAATTGTCGGGTATTTTCAAGACTTGCTTACCCACCACCGTTTGCTCCCACCAATCTCCTGAAGCCTGTGATTCAGGTACATTCCCAACGTAGTCGAGGAACCCGCATGAGCACTGCTGAATCATCCGCAGATCTGGAAGGCTTACAAAAAGAGGCCCAAGACAAGTTGGACCGGCACGCGTACGAAGTGGTCCAATATCATTTTCACGATTCGACGGGTTGCCCGTTTTGGCTGGAGAAGAAGTCGGAGCTGAATTTTGATCCGCTCAAGGACGTCAAATGCTACGACGACATCAAAAAGTTTCCGCTCTTTGAGGACGAATGGTTGCGTGGCGGCCCGATCAGCCGGTGGGTTCCACAGGGGCACGCGGGCAAGCCGGTCTATGTCTTTGAAACCGGCGGCACGACCGGCATCCCCAAGAGCCGGATGGTGATCGATGATTTTCGCATCGACTATGAAATGTTCAGCGAAACGTTGCCTGACAAGTACTTTCCCAAAGGCGCCAACTGGTTGATGCTCGGTCCGTCAGGGCCACGCCGCCTGAGGCTCGCGGTGGAGCACCTTTGTCAGGTCCGCGGCGGTATCTGTTTTTGCATCGACTTGGACCCCCGCTGGGTGGTCAAGCTGATCAAGAAAGGGTGGATGGAACACCTGGAAGAGTACAAGAAACACTGCATTGACCAGGCCTTGACGGTGTTGTCCGCCGGCCATGATATCAAGTGCATGTTTACGACGCCGAAATTGCTGGAGTCGCTATGTAACGCCATGGAAGAAAAAGGTCAGAGTTTTGCCGACACCGGCATCACTGGAATCTTTTCTGGCGGGACGGAGTTTACGCCGCAGTGGACTCGGTTTTGCGTCGAGGAGTTCTTTGGCGGGCCGCCCGAAGAGAGTGGCATTTACATGACGCCAACGTACGGCAACACGTTGATGGGTCTGGCCTGTAGCAAGCCGGTCACCGCGGCGGAGAATTACAAGATTTCCTATTATGCGCCGCAACCTCGTGCGGTGGTGGAAGTTGTTGATCCTGACGATCCGCTGACCGTTGTTGGCTACGGCGAGACCGGTCGTGCCAAGCTGACCACGCTCACGGGCGAGTTCTTTGTGCCTGGTTTCCTGGAGCGCGACGAAGGTGAGCGCGAACGCCCCTTCGCCACCTACCCGTGGGATGGCATCAGCGGCGTGCGACCGTTTAGCCGCTTGGCATCCGCGACCACCGTGGGCGTTTACTAACCACGACGCGCCGCGTGTTGACACAACCACATTACCATCGGCGTGGCTTACCGGCGCGTTGATATCGCACCCTCAGCTGGGTGCTCACTTACGAGGAGATTGCGACGTGCTGAATATACCTGTCATTCGTTGGGGCAAACCCTACGAGTCGCTTGAGATTGACGAAGTCCTGCATTTTTCCACTGGCGAGCCGATTGCCAAAGTCAGCCAGGCGAACGCGGGGATTATTTCTCGCGATATGCGACAGGTGCATAAGGCCCGGCAGACGCTCCGCAAGATGTCCTGCGCCGAGATCATGGAACGGCTCGTCGTGGCTGCCGACCATTATGAGAATGGAACGTTGCCCTTGGGTGATGGAACTCAATCGCCGGAGGAGTTTGCCCACCAGCAGTCGGCGAGCACCGGGTTGCCCGAACACATGTGCAAAGGGAATATGTCGAAGAATTCCTTTGTGCTGCGGAACATGAACCAGATCCTGGATTGCCTGACTCGCGGCCTGGATCTGGATACGCTGACACGGGGATATGGAATTGAAGATCGGGGAGTCGTCTTGAGCTATCAAGCGCAAGCGTCCGCCTTGAGTGCCGTATTGCCGTCGAATTCCCCTGGCGTTCACACGTTGTGGCTGCCGGCCATTCCCTTGCAAATGGGGCTGGTCCTTAAGCCGGGGCCACAGGAGCCATGGACCCCGTATCGCATGATGTCCGCCTTTGTCGAGGCGGGGATCCCGGCCGAGGTCTTTTCGATGTATCCGGGCGGACCCGAAGCCGGTGCGGCAGTCTTGTCCGCTTCCGAACGGGCGATGATCTTCGGCGGGACGCCAACGGTCGAGCAGTACAAGGGCAACCCGCGGGTGCAAGCACACGGCCCCGGTTTTTCCAAGATCTTGCTGTTTGATGACGTGGTCGATGATTGGGAGAAGTATCTCGACTTGATGGTGGAGAGCATCTACATCAACAGCGGACGCGGATGCATCAACTGCTCGGGCGTCTGGGCGTCACGTCACACCAAGGAGATTGCCGAAGCGATCGCGGAGAAGATTGGACCGATCGAGGTCAAGCCACCCACCGACCCGGACGCAGCACTGGCGGCGTTCACCGTTCAAGGCATGGCGAAGGCAGTCTGGGGCATGATCGAAGCGGACTTGGAAGAAGCGGGCGTGACCGACATGACTTCGAAGTATGGCGATCGCCTGGAAGAACAGGAACGGTGCGCCTACCTGCGTCCGATGGTGGTTCACTGCGAAACTCCGGACAAGGCCATCGCCAAGAAAGAGTACATGTTCCCGTTCTCGACGGTGGTCGAATGTCCGGAAGCCGACATGATCAAACAGATCGGCCCGACGTTGATCTGCACGGGGATCACCGACAACGAGCAGCACATTGATGCGTTGGTCAACGCGACGCACATCGACCGGTTGAACATTGGGCCGATTCCGACCAGCAAATTAAATTGGCTTCAGCCGCACGAGGGCAGCATCATTGATTTCCTGTATCGGTCCCGTGCCGTCCAGGTTACCGAGGAGCGCCAAGCAACGCTGTAGTGACGTTGACGAAGCACGAGTGGCGTGGAATGTTGTTGGGCAGAGGT
>JAUIHJ010000658.1 GCA_030432015.1 bacterium | reverse complement strand
GAAACGACGCGGCGATGGCACGTGCTTCTGGCTCCAAAGTCGGACGCCACCGTGAATGTCGCTAGCGATTTCAAGAAACCGATTGCTCACCTCTTTATCGATGATAATCTGCGATTGAGATTTCAATGGCGGACGGATACGAGTTTCGCCAAGGCACGGCAACTCGCCAACGCCCTGCTGTACCTGACTTACGCCGAGGAGACTCACAGAATTGCGTTTCGCAAGCCCTTGCGGACCGACCAGTGGTTGCTGTCGTTGACTCAAAAGGAAATTGTTATTCCGCTCGCGTGCGAGACGCGGCCGCCCGACGAAAAATTGGCCTTGGAATTTGCGTCGGTTCAGGACATCGACGTCCCTGTGCAATTTGAACCAGTGAGTCGGCGCGTCCACCTAAGCGAACGTGGCACGGCGATCATCGGCGAAAACCAAGAAGCCGAGCTTCAGTTCGAGCTAAAGCAGGACGACGAACAGCAACTTTCGGCCGTCATCCGTCCCCGTTACCCGTGGAAACTAAGTGCACGGTCGAAAGCGAGACGGTATGAGCTAACCGACAAGCAAGTGAAGTCGCAGATCAACGCGCTGCAACGCAACATCGAAAAGGGATGGGAGACGTATTTCATCGCCAGCCGAGATCTACCCGGCATGTTGGATCGCATCAGTAAGCTTCAAGCAACTCTGAAGGGGATTGACCCACGCAACCAAAAGGCACGAAGTCCTCATCTCAAACAGTTACAGCTTCTAACACCCAAGGCACAGAAACATATCGCGACGATCGAACGTCAAACGGAACAAATGCCCGAAAGCTACGCGGCGTTGCGGAAAGCGTTGGGGATTGCAAAACTGGGCAACGTCTTGCATGGTAGCTCGCGTTTAGAACTGCGGCTGATTGGCGAAGCCGATTCTGGCGAGGTCGAATTGGTTAGAATGACATCCGATATACCGGAAGGCGACGTCGCGCCATTTATTGAATTCGCTGATTCGAGTCCGGTTGGGCGTTGGATCCGAATTCCGACGGCGGCGGTTTATTCGCTCGCTGCTGGCGGCGATTTCCGATACGAACTGCCCGGAGTCAGACCGATAGATGGCACCTGGCAGAAACAGGGAGACGCGGTCGCTTTTGAATTGAAGGGGCGACGCGAGCGTTTCGAGGCCCACGAAGATTTTGAACTGAAGAGCGGGACGTCGACGCTCTATCGCGTGTTCGGCGTTAATAAATAGGATTTCGAACCGCACGAATCCCGGGCTGATGGCCCGGCAAGACCTGTCTTGGCAAACGTTAGAGATCTGGGAATGAACAAAACGCGACAGATTCCCATCCGGCTTCGCAACAGCGTCACGTGTCCACATTGTTGGCACGACTTTTCGCCCGAGGACACCGTTTGGGTCTCGCAACATCTCGACCTGCGAGACGACATTCGGCTGGAGGACGGTCAACCCCTGCGATTCACGCCGACACGGTTCACGGTGCAAGGCAACGCCATCGACTCCGGCGGCGTCGTTTGTGAGCAGGTTGCCTGTCCCAGATGCCACTTGGTCGTGCCTCGCGCGCTGTTCGAAATGCCGCCACTCTTCGTTTCAATTACGGGCACGCCGTCTTGCGGAAAATCCTATTTTTTGGCCGCAATGACCTGGCAGCTGAGACGAATCATGGCAAAGTCGTTCGCCATGTCATTCGCCGATGCTGATCCGGCGCTTAACCGCGTGCTCAACTCCTACGAAGAAAACCTGTTTCTCAATCCCGAGCCAGACAAAGCCTCTAAGCTGAACAAGACGGAAGAGGGCGGCGACCTCTATAACGTCGTCAGATACGATAAGCAAAACGTGACGTATCCGAAGCCGTTTCTGTTTACCATTAAGCCTTCGGAACATCACCCAAAGTATCATCAGTCAGCCCGATCCTCGCGGATCATCAGCGTCTATGACAATGCGGGAGAATCGTTCGAGCCCGGTAAGGACTCGCGGGCCAATCCTGTCACACGTCATCTGGCGCGATCGAACCTGCTGATGTTTCTTTTCGATCCCACGCAGGATCCCCGATTCCGCGATACTTGCCGCCTCCACACGCAGGATCCCCAAGTCGTGAACCAACCGGTAACCGCACGGCAGGAAACTGTAATTCATGAAATCGCGGACAGAATCCGTAATAACACCAGCCTTGGCCAGAACGAAAAGCATACGCGACCGCTGCTGGTCGTTGTTACCAAGTACGACGCCTGGTGGCGGATGTTCGGAGAGGAAAGGCTGAAGGAACCGTGGGACAGCACCCGCCAAGAAAATCTGTGTGCGCTAAACCTGTCTGCCGTTCTGGACGTCTCGCGCCGACTCCGCGATCTGCTTTGGGAGCATTGCCCGGAGTTGGTTTCCAGTGCGGAGAGCTTTGCTAAGCAGGTTTATTATCTTCCTGTCAGTTCAACTGGGTGTGGACCGGAAAGCGACGCCGAGTCCGGTATCATGAAGATTCGTCCTAAAGATATTCGCCCGATGTGGGCCGAGACGCCGCTGTTGTTTGCATTGAGCCGCTTTGACACTGGCATGATCGCCCACAGCGACCGTTCGCGCAATAACACGAAAGGCAACGGGTGATTGCTGAGATTATTTACACATCTGCCAATCGGGGGCTCAAGGCCGGCAGCCGTGGTTTTTGCACGGTCGCTAAGAGTGCGCGCCTGCCGGAAGAACTCGGCGATTCCCTGCTGTCGCTGAGTTCCTACCGCCACGTGTTTCCGCCAGGGACGGCGAACGCCGGCGTGAATCCTGTCGCCAACGCGCATCTGTTGCTACAAGTGTCCGGCAAAGAATACCATGTGATTTCGCGCGTCTGCGACGCCGGGCTGGATTACTCGCATCGCAGTAACAAGCTGGCGCACCATGTTGTGCTCAGTGACGTGGAATTGCCAGCGGGCGGACCGGCATGGCTTATGATGCAGCCGGGCTTCATGCGATCGCAATGGAGTGGCGATCCTTGCATTCTGCCTCCCAAGTCTTTGCCAGGGGGGGACGCACCGTCAGCCGCGTGCCGCAACTGGAAGCAAGTGACCGGAGATGCTGGATGGGGTGGGGTGCTGGCCGAATCAGCGCTCAATTTTGATCGGTCGGACACCTACCTGATCTTTCGACCCGACATGCAGTTGCTTCCACTGATCGCAGAGTCGCTGGCACTGCTTCCAAATGCCCAGCGATGGGGCGTGACCTACAGCACCTATTTGACCAACTTGCCGCCGGGCATTGACTGCCGCTGGCGATGCGTGCTTGCGGGAACACCCGAAGCGGCGGCCGCCGGCCGCATTCCGGGCAGCCTCGTGCTCGACCTGTCCCAACCACTCGGCGAGGCCCCCGCTGGTCCGCTTGTCGCTGTAGCCAGAGACGAAGCTACTCGGCCAACGGCAACGCCGCCGTCGACGACCGGCACCGCCGGCCGTAAACCGCAGTCGCTCGTCGGGCCCGCCCTTCAATCGCCTTCGCGCAAAACGCGACAAAAGGTTGTTCGTCCACCTGCGATGCCACCCTCGCTGCCCCGAAGTGACGTGCGGCCGGCCAAACGATTCCGCGGGATCGGCATCGCCCTGGCGGTTTTCCTAGCCCTTGTGGCGGTAGTTGGATTTGGCTTTGCCGGATGGAGAACGTTCGAGCAGAAGAAAACCGCCCATCGCGAGTCGATCCGGTCCAATGTGGAGACGTTGTCGAACGAGATCCGCAGCACGAGAAACAAGGCCAAAGACCTGAGGATGGAACTCGCCAACGCAATCGCTACGGCCGCGGATCTCAAGAAAACATTTAGCGCGACCACCAAGTACGATATTCTGCTGGGCTATCAAGAAGAGAAATGGAAGGTGGATATGGATGCCATCGAGCTTCGCATCAACCAGCTTGCGCCAGGAACCGATGCCGAATCGATCAAAGCCGCCAAGACGTCTCTGTCGTCTGTTGAATCGGATTTGAAAAAGCTAGTGGATACGGCTCGTGCTATTGAAGAAGCCCGAGTGAAGGCTGTCGAGTATCGTGAACAGGTGCATCAAGTTCGAGATACCATCGAAACGCTGGAAGAACAGAAATCGCGATCCCAAGTGAAACAGGAACTTGACGAGTTCGCCACGCGCCTGGCTGAGATAAACGAATTGCTTGACCGCGAACTCAGCAAGAATGACGGTCTCGAAATCGCCCAACAATTGTCCGATGCGGATGATCAGCTGCATGAGGCCGAGGAGGCTTTGCAATTCTTCGAACTGAATCTCAGCGCGTTAATCACGTATCGCGATGCGCTTCGCGATGACGACCGACTGAATAATCTGCAGCGAGTGGAAGAAGCTTGGCGCGAGGCCGGTTGGCAGGATCATTGTGCACGGTTGTCAGGGATGCTTCAGCCCAAGATCGCCGCCATTGACGGAGCGGCGCCGCCAGATCAAATCAACCCGGGCGACATTGCGATTCGCATTCACGGTATCGCGCCTCCCGCTCCGGGCGGGCCTGATGACACTTGGAAGAAACCCATTGTTCTGGCAACCGTTAAGGCACCAGTGAGTGAAGTGGCACTGACATTACGCGGTGGTGGGAATGGCGGAGTCGGCTCGCTAATGCTGGTTCCGCCTGATAAACCCAACCAGGAAAAAGGGGACGCAGTTTGTTGGTACGTGCGGACAGCGTTGGATGAAGGCGAGGTGGCAAAACTACAGCTGGCCGGCCAGGAGTTGGTGTTTTCCTGGAACGAACGGGCAAATGAGTTGTCATCTACAATCAGTCAGTTGCAACGTTGCGTGATCCGGATTTCTGCCGGAGACGAAGAGGAGTGGCTTTCGTTGATCGCGACAACGG
>JAUIHJ010000657.1 GCA_030432015.1 bacterium | reverse complement strand
ATCCCGTGATGATGCGACCGAGGCAGCCGATTACGATTACCTCAGGAGCTTGCTCCAACAGCACCGTGGCAATGTCTCACAAGCTGCTCGCCAAGCGGGAATTTCCCGGCAAGGCCTTCACAAGCTACTTTCGAAGCACGGGCTCAAAGCTGCCGACTATAGGATGTGACTGTCGCCACGAGTTGACACCACTTCAACGGCGATGGAACTTTAAACCAGAGCCGTTCAGTCCGCGAAGTTTGGCCGCGCAGATTCGCCGCGCAGATTCGCCGCGCAGATTCGCAGCGCACAAGAATCGTGAACACCCGCCATGTGCTGAGGGACGCTGGGCGCCATGACAAGAGTCAGACCGCATGGAGCGCTCACATTCGGCGCCAGCCTTTGCAACCGCCCGGGCGTTAGCGTTTTCGAGCACTTTTCACTCCCTACTCGGGATCGGGCGCAGGCTCAACACTGCGATTCAACTCGCCGTGGCCTATTTGCCGTTACCTGCGTCCACTTCGCACAAGGGGGAAATCCGACTCGGCCGATTGATCACCTGCGCGACGGTGACCCGCGAAAAGGCCTCCTCCATTGCTGCATAAGCCTTGTCCAATTCTTGGTGCAACGGACAGAGACTGGTGTGCGATTCAAGGCCGAGCGGACAGGTGTTGATTCGCTCAATCGAACCGACCGCGTTGATCACGTCGAGAATCGAGATCTCCGCGGGGTCGCGATCGAGTCGGTAGCCACCTCCAGGACCAGACTGCGATCGGACGAAGCCCGCTTTCACGAGATCCTGTAGCACCTTGTGTAGGTAACGTCGTGGCACACGGATCGCCTCGGCGAGATGGTTGGCGGACTCCGCTTTGTCGGGGGTCCGCCCCAGCCACACTGCCGCCCGTAAGGCGTATTCAGCTGTCTTTGGCAACATTTCTAGCCTCCCCCCGTATTCTACACCTTGACGTAAACAATTCAACCGATAGAATTATGCACATGAACATGTACTATTGGCGATCGAGTTAATTATTGCAGGTTGCGAGGGATAACATGAAGCGACTTTGGATTCTGTTTGGGCTTGTCATGCTCGTATCGTTCGCGGTACTCGGCTGGATTGGCGGTCGGATTTACCAGGAAGCCCCGCCGCTGGCGAGCAAGGTTGTGACGACCGACGGCCGGGCCGTTGTGGACGACGGCGAGATTCAGGCGGGCCAGAACGTCTGGCAATCGTTGGGCGGCATGGAAGTCGGTTCGATTTGGGGTCACGGAAGCTACGTCGCTCCCGACTGGACGGCGGATTGGCTCCATCGTGAAGCCATCTTCATCCTCGACCGCTGGGCGAAGGACGAATTCCGGGCTGACTTCGAGGAACTCGACAGCGAGCGGCAAGCGCAACTGAGCGGTCGGCTGGCGACACTCATGCGGACCAATACGTTCGATCCGTCGACCAATACGATCACGGTTGATCCAATTCGCGCCGACGCGTTTCAAGCGAATCTCGCACACTACTCGGATATATTTTCCAACGGCAATCCGGACTACGCCATTCCAGCGGGTGCCGTTTCAGATCCCGATCGGCTGAAAAAACTATCGGCGTTTTTCTTCTGGTCGTCGTGGGCCGCATCGACGAACCGGCCTGGCGACCATATCAGCTATACGAACAATTGGCCTTACGAGCCGTTGGTCGAGAATCGAGCGACCGGCGAAGCGGTCGTCTGGACTGGCGTCAGCATCATTATGCTGTTGGCGGGAATCTCAGCGATGGCGTGGTGGTATGCGTCTCGCAGAAGCGAAGAGGAAGAGCCGGTTGCCCCGGAAACCGACCCGCTCGGCCGCTGGGAGGCCACGCCGTCTCAGCAGGCAACGATCAAGTATTTCTGGGTCGTGTCGGCCTTGATTCTATTGCAAATGTTGTTGGGGGTTGTCACGGCGCACTACGGCGTGGAAGGGGATGGGTTCTACGGATTCGCTTTGTCGGACTGGCTGCCGTACAGCGTGACTCGAACGTGGCATATTCAGCTCGGCCTGTTCTGGATCGCCACCGCCTGGTTGGCGGCCGGGCTGTTCATCGGCCCCTTGGTGAGCGAGCAAGAGCCGAAGGGCCAGCGACTGGGCGTCAATATCCTGTTCCTGGCGTTGTTGCTTGTGGTCGTAGGTTCGTTGACCGGTGAATGGCTAAGTATTCAAAACAAGATGTCGGATACCGTCTCGTTCTATCTTGGCCATCAGGGCTACGAGTACGTTGACCTGGGCCGAGTCTGGCAGATCGCCTTGCTGGTGGGCTTGCTCTTGTGGCTATTCTTGATGATTCGAGTGCTGCGTCCGGCGCTGCAAAAACAAGGCGAACAGAAACAACTGGTGGCGCTGCTGGCCGTTTCGACGGGTGCCATTGCACTCTTCTATGGTGCTGGCCTGACGTGGGGGCGGCATACGAACCTGTCGATTGTCGAGTATTGGCGGTGGTGGGTCGTTCATCTATGGGTGGAAGGGTTCTTCGAAGTATTCGCGACGACCGTCATCGCTTTTATCTTCATGCGTTTGAACCTGATCCGCCCTGGCATTGCGGCCGCCGCGGCATTGCTCTCAGCCACAATCTTTCTCTCCGGCGGCATCATCGGAACGTGTCATCACCTGTACTTTTCCGGCACGCCGACGGTGGCCATGGCCTGGGGTTCGGTGTTTAGCGCCTTGGAAGTCGTCCCACTGGTTCTCGTCGGCTTTGACGCGATGGAGGATCTGCGACGTTCGCGAACGTCGCCCTGGGTTCAGAGATACAAATGGCCGATTTACTTCTTCATTTCTGTGGCCTTTTGGAACATGGTCGGAGCTGGGTTGTTCGGCTTCATGATTAACCCGCCGATCGCGCTCTACTATATGCAGGGGCTCAACACGACGCCGCTCCACGGACACGCCGCACTGTTCGGCGTCTACGGCATGCTCGGAATCGGCTTGATGCTCGTCTGTCTGCGAGTGTTGATACCTGGCCGCGAATGGAAAGACGGCTTGCTGCGATTCTCTTTCTGGTCATTGAACGGTGGACTCATGGGAATGTGCATCCTCAGTTTGCTGCCGGTCGGCTTGATGCAAACCTGGGCGTCGGTCGAGCACGGTTATTGGTTCGCCCGGAGTTCCGAGTTCATGCAGACACCGTTGATGCAGAACCTGCGTTGGATGCGAGTTCCAGGCGACACGGTCTTTTTCCTCGGCGCGGTGGCGCTCGTCGTTTTCGTCGCAGGCTTGAAATCTGGACATTCCTATCGGAAATCATGATTCAACTGCTTGCTGCGACACGTATCGAATCAACTCAACTCTGCTTCAACTACAAGGAGCCTGACATGGCACAAGTCAATGTTAATTCATCCGTCGGAAATTGGGTTGCCACACATCCACAAACGTCGCGTGTGTTTGAGGCGTTGCAGATCGACTATTGCTGCGGCGGCGGAACATCGCTGGAACAAGCATGCTGGGACCGGGGGCTCGATCCCAAACAGGTCGTACTGCAACTTGAACAATCGCTCGTTGACGAGGAGCCACCAACCCAGGATTGGTCTCATGCCCCGCTCGCGGACTTGTGCGACCATATCGAGCAGACGCATCACGCGTATCTTAAGGTGGAACTGCCGCGGCTGACAAAGATCGTTGCGAAAGTGGTCGACGCCCACGGCACGACGCACCCTGAATTGGCGATGGTCCAGGAAGTGTTCGCCACGTTGCGAGCTGAACTGGAGCCGCACATGTTGAAGGAAGAGCAGGTGTTGTTTCCGGCGATCCGCCAGCTCGAACAGTCTGCCGATGATCCGTCATTTCCATTTGGCACCGTGGCCAACCCCATCCGCATGATGGAACAGGAGCATGACGACGCCGGTTTCGCCCTCTCGCGACTACACACGCTGACCCGGGATTACCAGGTTCCCGAGGGCGCTTGCAATACCTATCGCGCGATGCTGGCGGGACTTCGGCACCTCGAAAGAGACATGCACCGGCACGTCCACAAGGAAAACAGCATCCTGTTCCCCAGGGCGATTGAATTGGAAGGCGCGCGAGAAAAGGTCTAAGGTCTAAGTGCCCGCCGCCGGGAGTTCGCCGAAGCAGCTGATCAACACGGACCGCAAGAACGGGAGTCACTCGACAGGACGGAATACCTGGACATGCTCTTGGTAAGGCGGGGCATGACCACACCCAGCATGACCACACCAAGCATCAGTGCGTACACCGCAAACGTGGACGACTCGAGAAATCCACGTTTGCGCCGGATCACTGGTGGTGCTTTACCGACGGTCGGTAGAAACAAGAACGTTGTTTCAACCAAGGGGAAAAGCCCCGACACGAATGTCGGAGCATAGTTGCGGGGACAGGATCCGAACCTGCGACCTCGAGGTTATGAGCCAAGCCATAACCACCGCTAAAAACCCGGAATTCCCCTGGGATTACGCACGTTTTACCATCAAAATCGGGGCTTGCAAACGTTATCACTTAATGTCACTTTTTCCTTTGTTTTTGCAGTATTTCGAGATTCAACAGACCGGAAATCCGGTAGTCTACCGGATTGGAATCGAGCCACTTGAGGGAGGGGACATCGGACCAAGGATCTCGCCGGCTCAGGGCGATCGCCGCGCAGCAGGCCTGCGTCGCGGTGTGTCGGTGGATTGCGCCTGTGATCCGGTGGATGCATTTAGTCGTCGGTACTAATCGAATTGATTTCTGATTCCAGCCTTGACAAGGAAGCCATTATCTCTGCCCAAGCTGGTGGCGTTCTAAAAATCATCGCCCGCATTGCGCGATAATTGCTCATTAGCTCTTTGTTTGATTCCACAGATGGCAACAATCGGA
>JAUIHJ010000656.1 GCA_030432015.1 bacterium | reverse complement strand
ATTTCGGCGGGGGGAAGATCTTTAATTTTCAGTACGATCCCAAGGGCATCGCTTTCCCGCTGATCGATCAATTTCAGCAGCCGCTGCCGGACCTCGTCGGAAAGCCCGAGTCGCTGCGCAGCACTGTCATCGACGGCATACGCCAAAACACCGACAAATGTTGGATCTGCGGCAAGCGTGGCCTGCGATAGACTCGACCAAAAGATCGCCAAGAACACCACGAAGGCCCACCTTTGAAGTGCCGTTTTCAACGTAATATCTCCGCTGAGACCTGGATTTTTCGGGATTTTCTTCGTACCCATACCGCTTCTATCCTAATTGGTGGCCCAGGATCGCACTATCAGAAAAAGCTGGGAATGAGGATCGACAGGCTGCCCCGCGTCAATCGCAAAGCATGGTCGCTCCTGGTATGATTAAACGCACGCATATCGTGAACGTTTCGGTTCAATTCGCAGATCGCATCCCGTATTCACTACGCGTCGGTTGTCAGCATGCACAGCCTCTCATGGTACCGCGGCCTGTTGCTTGCCGTCATTTCGTGCGTTGGCGCCTCGTCGCACGCATGGGCGCAGGCAGCGACGGAGACGGTTGATCCTCGCAGCTACGGGTTCAACATCCCCCCCGCACAGGTCTCACATCCAGAACATCTGTTTGTCTTGACCGACGACGAGAATGGCAGCCCGGTCGTCGGCAAGGTCCACGCGACCGTCGGCGAGCACCGAATTGTTTTGCTCCCTGACGGGACGCTTGTCGCGCGCCATCAAGACGCGTCCCCGAAGACCGAGCGGTCATTTGCTCCCACGTCAACCGAAGAGATGTCACGCCGGTTGCAAGCGAAGCTCGGCGAAGAATTCGCCATCAAGACCACCAGAAACTACATCTACGCCTACAATTGCAGCGAGAAATTCGCGTTTGGAACAAGCCGCATCCTGGAGAGCATGCGCCCGGGGGTTAAGAACTATGTCGAGCGGATGCGGATCGAAACGCACGAGCCCGTGGTTCCACTCGTGGCAATCATGTTTCGCACCGAAGCGCAATTTCAACAGTATCGCCGGATGCCACCCGGGGTTGTTGCCTATTACGACACCTTGACCAACCACATTGTCATGTACGAAGAGTCGCGGCATTTGCAGGCCGCCCCGGAACTGGCCATCCAACAGGCCATATCCACAATCGCCCACGAAGGTGCTCATCAGATTTTGCACAACATCGGCGTCCAACAGCGGCTCTCAATGTGGCCGATGTGGTTAACGGAAGGCTTGGCTGAGTACTTCGCACCAACGACGTTTGGACGAAAAATGCAATGGAAAGGAGCCGGCCAAGTCAATGATCTGCGGATGCTCGAATTGGAGATCTATATCAAGTCGCGCACCGGCGACGCTGGGGGCGACCTGGTCCGCGATACCGCCAGCGCCGCTCGACTGACCTCAACCGGATACGCAGCCGCCTGGTCGATGACACACTTCCTGGCGAAGACGAAACGGACGCAGTTCGCGGCATTTGTTCGCGAAGTCGCCCAGCTGAGGCCATTCCAGGGGAATTACGATGTCATTGCGCCCGGCGTTGTGCCCCATAATATGGCGTTGTTCAAGGCCCATTTTGGCGACGAACTCTCGGACCTGGAAAACCGCCTGGTCGCCCACCTGCAGAAACAGCCCTACACGGATCCATTCGCGGAATATCCGCATTATGTCGCGACCATCGCGGTTCGCGAAGGGCGTCGGATCATTCGCGATGCCAACGTCTTTCATTCCTCGGAATTGGCGAACATCTGGATTGAAGAGTCGGTCAAAAAATTGCCCGAACACCAGCGGGCGTCCGCCCAGGGCAATGTGGGCGCCGCACGCAACCGACTGGTCGCGGAACAGGTTGCTCGTCAGTTTATTCGCTCGGGCTCCCGGTAGGATCACGTGACCACGGTCGATGTCGAACTACCAATTGTCGAGGAATTGCATCCCGCCCCTGACGCGGAAGCGGCATTTCTGGCGATGAGCCGTTACCCGCACTGCGTCTTCCTCGACAGCGCGCGGCGCGACGACCAGTTGGGACGGTATTCCTTCGTAGCCGCGGACCCATACGCGTTTGTACGAGTCGCCGCGGACGGTTCCGACGGCCTGTCGTCACTGGCGCAGCGTCTCCCTGCCAGAGTGCCGCGGCGGCCTGGCCTGCCACCATTCCAAGGCGGCGCCGCCGGATTGCTCAGCTACGACCTCAGTCGCAGCCTGGAGCGAATTCCTCGTCCACAATTCGACGAGTTTCATGTCCCTGCCGTCGCAATGGGACTCTACGACGTCGTCGTTTCGTTCGACCACACCCTGGGACGTGCCTGGATCGTTTCGCAGGGCTTCCCCGAGCTGGATCCGCAGGCCCGTCGCGAGCGGGCGAACGCACGCCTCCGCGAATTTCGCGATCGGCTTGCCGCCCCCCTTTCCGATCCACCGCAGCCTCGAGCCCAACCCCGAGTCGATCTGGCTTCCCACATCGAACGTGCCGCACTGGCAACACAATATCCGGTCAGCGATATGACTGGCCTGACAAGTAGCTGCTCCGCGGAAGACTATCGCCAGATGATTCGGCGCGGGGTCGATTACATTCACGCCGGCGACGTGTTTCAGGTCAACCTCGCCCAGCGATTGCTCTATCCGGCGGATGACGATGCACTGGCTTTGTATCGACGCCTGCGGAGACGCAATCCGTCGACGTTTGCCGGATACTTCGACCTGGGCGACTTCCAAATCGTCAGCGCCTCTCCCGAACGGCTCGTGCAATTATCAGCGGGACAAGTGGAAGCACGGCCGATCAAGGGGACGCGTCAACGGACCGCCCGTCCCGAAGCGGACCTGTTCTCTGCGGACGAGTTGCGACAAAGCAGTAAGGACCGTGCGGAAAACGTGATGATTGTGGATCTGCTCCGCAATGATCTCGCACGCGTTTGCACCCCTGCAAGCGTGCAAGTTACGCAACTTTGCGGACTGGAATCTTACGAGTTTGTCCAGCACTTGGTCTCGGTGGTCCGCGGTACGCTGGCCGAAGATCGCCACGCCCTGGACCTCGTCCGAGCGATCTTCCCGGGCGGCTCGATCACCGGCGCCCCCAAGGTCCGCGCCATGGAGATCATTGCCGAACTCGAAACCAACGCTCGTGGTGCCTACTGTGGATCCTTGGGCTACCTGGGATTTGATGGCACGTTGGACCTCAGCATTCTGATTCGCACGATCACCGTTGGCCGTGGTTGGTGGCAATTCCCTGTCGGCGGCGGCATCGTGGCTCAGTCCGAACCGCAATCAGAATACGAAGAGACCTGGCATAAAGCCCGCGGACTCCTCCGCTCGCTGGTGAAATGACGATGTTCGCACGCAACCGGCCCGACTTGAGATGTTCGTTCGCCGGCAGCAACGCGCCTGACGAGCACTGATGGTTGGCTCGCGATCGTGGTGACGCCCCGTCCAGTCGCCCGTTGCGTTCCAAGGAGTTCGGCCTGCGGATTCCGTCCCACCGAGGCGTGTTCTTGGTTATTAAACTGAGAGGTTGGCCACTCGACGCATCCGTTGCGGCGCTGCGCCAAAGAGCCCCGCGGGTCCCGCCAGCACTATGGGCGGTTTGCTCGCCCCACTCTACAATCATCTTGAGCGATCCAGCACCGTACATGCTTCTGGCCGACTGTCCGACGACGCGGTCGCCCCAGAACGGCCCCGCTCTCTTGGCTCTCGATTTAACACCCGCGTAGCAACCAACGTGATTCTGCTGATCGACAACTACGACAGCTTTGTTTACAACCTCGCGCGTTATTTCGAGCGATTGGGGCAAGCAACCGAAGTCGTTCGCAACGATGCGATGGACACGGACCAGATCCGAGCGTGTGCGCCCGATGCGATCGTGCTCTCGCCCGGCCCCTGCACCCCGGATGTCGCCGGAAATTCATTGGACATTGTTCGCCACCTGTGGCGTGACTTTCCCATCTTGGGGGTCTGCTTGGGCCATCAGACGATCGCCGCGGCCTTCGGTGCCGAGATTGTCAGGGCTGCCGAACCGATGCACGGCCGGACCAGCCCCATCGTGCATAACCAACGCGGCGCGTTTGCCGGCCTTCCCAACCCGCTGACGGTCTGCCGCTATCACTCGCTGATTGTCGAAGCAACTTCGCTTCCCGCCGACTTTGAAGTTTCGGCCTGGCTGAGCGACGGAACGATCATGGCGATTCGCCATCGGCAGTACCCTGTCGAGGGACTACAGTTTCATCCGGAAGCGATCCTAACCGACGGTGGCTATCTGATGTTGGCCAACTTTCTCCGCAGCATTGGCCTGCAGGCCACAATCGACCCGTCCCACAGTCGAGAATTGGTGCAGGACGCCCGCACCATCACCTTGCCCGCATCCCCTGTCACCTTTTGAGGAATGACCGGCAGCATGTGCCGCCCAATCCGCTCGCGAGCCCCGATACCATGATCCTGGAAGGCATTGTTACCACGCTGAATGCCGACGGTACGCCCAATATCTCGCCCATGGGTCCGGACATTGACTGTCAACTCAACCGCTTCACGTTGAAGCCCTACCAGTCCTCCGTCACCTATCAAAACCTGAAGCGCCACGGCGAGGGCGTGCTGCACGTCACCGACGACGTGGAATTGCTCGCCCGGGCCGCCATCAAATGCTTCGATCAGCCACCGCCACTCCAATCTGCCGTGGCGATCAACGGCGTCATACTCTCGGACGCCTGCCGCTGGTACGCCTTTCGTGTCATCACGCTGGACGATGCCGAGCCTCGAACACGCATCCATTGCGAAGTGATCGACCGCGGCCGAATTCGCGACTTC
>JAUIHJ010000655.1 GCA_030432015.1 bacterium | reverse complement strand
CTGATCCCCTTGCGGGGCAACGATTTTCGATTAATCCCACATCCTAGAAAACCGACCCGCAGGCTGTCAACCGCGGCCAATCGCATCCCAGGGCTTTTATGTTCTTCAAGCTTGGAGGCTTGTGCCCCGCCGCTTTCGAGGTTGAAGGACCCTCAAGCGAAGTGAACTTCCACTGCTGAGTCCGAAAAAAAAAGCCTTGCGGTCCCCCGCGGGGTCGGCAAGTCGGTAAAGTAGGGGCTACCAGGCGAATCTCGGGGCGCTTGCCAGTCAGGGGGCAAGTGGTGGATTGCATTTCGGCGGGGAAGCATCGACCGTGGCTCCAGGAATCGTCGCCGAACGAAGTTCCAGCCCGCTCGTTTCCAGTGCCAGCTATTACACACGCTTGTCCCACGCAGTTGAATGAAAAGTTCGCAAGTTCCCAGCCAACGCCGCTGGCCGCCGCAAATCAGCCTTGCCTGGCTGGTTGTTGGTGTTCTGCTGCTCGGCCCAATTCTGGGGTTCGGCGGTCCGCTCGTGGTTGACGTGCTTCAGCAATTGAGTCAGCCACCCCGCGTCCCGGCGGCGATTGTGCCGTCCGCCGCATTCGATTCGACACCTTCGGATTATTTTGAGTCCGGCGAGACCCCGTTGGACTGAGGGTTCGTGGCGCTGTGCTTCCGTTTGTCGGTGGCGTCCCTTCGCCCGACCGTGCTGTGAGATGTTTCATCGGTGCTGCGGACGACATCGCGTGCGCGACGAAATCCGCGACTAAACGCCTGTCGCGCGCTGACCGGTGTCGTATTAAGGCGCTGGGCGATTTCGTCCCAGCCATAACCGGCCCGTCGCAACATGCAGAGAAGCCGTTCCCGAGGAGTCAACATTGCGTAGATCCGCGCGAGTTGTTCTTCATGTTCCAGATGGTGGAGGGAGTCCGCATGGGCGTCATCAGCACCGTCCTGTGCGGCAATTGCATCGCGTGAATCGTACGTGTCTGACCGATGTTTCGCCAGGATGTCGCGGACCTTATTGCCACACGCCTTGAGCAAAAAATTGAGCAGATGCTGCTCCGTGGTGATCCTGTCCAGCGCGCCGGGACGTAGTAGCTGGCAGAACACCGAATCCTGAATGTCCTCGGACGTTGTTGCGCGGTCCAGCCCCGCCCTGCGAAGCCGATATCGCACCACTCGCTCGACGTGCGGAATGTACTTGACGTAGATGTCGCCCAGCGCGTCACGGTCTCCCCGCTGGGCACGCCGCAGCAACTCCTCGAAGCCCATCTCTTCCTTCACTGGTTGCCCTTTCAATCAGGCGGACCGCGATCCATGAAGCCAGCGACGGCTTTGCGGTGGCGGCGCGAGGCTCAAGTTCTTGTGAATACCGGGTGCGGCCCGCGAATTCACGTCACATTTGTTCGCTAGCAGGGTAGTTACATGTATATACTTGTTATGTTCATTGTCTTCAAGACCGGAGAACACCCGATGAGACATGATCGTCGCGATGGCAAGCATCGTTCGCAGCGAAACCAACGCCGCCGTTGTTCCGTCCGCAGGGCAGTCGAGCGGCTCGAGAGCCGCGTTCTACCCGGGGGGGTACTCGACGTACTGGCCACAGCGGCCTTCACCTCGTCGTTTGACCCGTTGCCGGAGCAACCTTGGAGTGCCGAAGAGACGCGCAAGGATCTCTGTACTGACGCCTCGCGAGACTCCACGGGACGAGTCCCGCGCAGTGGGACGATCCTGTTGGCACATCGTGCGTTGCCTGAGAAGGGAATAGCCGAGAGTGGCTTGGTCGAGAGTCGGCTGGTCAAGAATGAACTCGTCGAGAGTGGATTGGTCATTCCCCAGCGCGACGGCATGCACCAGGGCACGCTTGACCATTTCTCGCTGGAGCGTCAATTCGCGTGGACACCGTCCGCGTTTGGGCATGCGGCGCCGCCGACATTCCCCATAGTCGCAGGTGGACTGAGAGCGACTTCGCTGGTAGACGACCATTTCGCAGCTGGGCAAGATGCGTTCTTTACCCACACTCAGTTTGTTGAGCCACCCGAGGTAAACATCAAGCCGCACGGCCAGTTGGAACCGCGTCGCGTTCAGCCACTTGGAGCACCGGTTAGCAAACTGGGCAGCGATGTCGGGGCGGGATCGGGACAAGGCTTTAGTATGACGGGTGCAGAGTCACCCTCTGGAGACGCTCGCGCTTCCTCGGCGGCGAGCGGTTCTCCCTACCGTACGTATCTCGCCGAGGGCGAAGGCGATGCGATGACCGGTGGTGAGACCGGGGGCGGATATGGTGATGGATCGGTGAGCGGTACCGGCCAAAAGGTCACGATCGGAGAAGGCGGCGCTTATACGATCACATCGATGGTGTGCCATAATTTGCCGACCGAGCCGGCGCCGAACGTTTTTTATCGCGATCCTGGAAGCCAGGTCGACAACTTTGACCAAAACTATCGAGCGCCAGTTCACTTCATGGATGACGCCAACGACGAAGGTGTCATCATCGGGACGCCAGGAACCGATGAGAAGGGCAGTTTTCCGCTGCCCATCGGCTTGCCCTTCGTTGACGACAGTTTCACCGCGTGGCTTGAAATAACGGGCTATCGACGCTGGGAAGAGTATCATAATGTATTTACGCGCGCGAACGGGAACCCAACCGAGCCGTACGAACATATGCATGAGGTCACCACCTCATTGAGCTATGCGACTACCACCACGCGTGGTGCATCGCTTGAAGTCTCGCGCGAGGTTTCCGCCACCGCCGAAGTTCAAGTTGTCAACATCGCCAGCAAGCTGGGTGCAGGTGTCACTCTTTCCAATGCGTTTTCCGCCACGACGACGGAGGAACGGACAACGACAAAAGTCGAGAAAGTAAGCGCATCTCCGTGTCAAACGGTCGGCGTCTATCAGAAGTTCGAAATCGCCGAGGTGACCATGAAATTCGTCCACTATCAGGATCGATCCGGACTTGGCTGGTTACGAACGCCGAGCTACTTTAATCACATCGTAAACGCCACGCCAAGCACCGTGACAATCGTCTCAGTCATTGCGGTCGACAAGCTTACGAGCCGCGCACGAAGCGGAAACGTTACGGTAGAATCGTATCCATCGCCCCGCTGATCAGTACGTTTACCAGTTGTGAGGCAAAGGCATGGCCAGAATGGTACCCAATGCATTCAGGACGTTCAGCCTACGTTCGTTCCTGGCGGCGGTTACCGTGATCGCGACGGTCGCCGCGTACATCGTCAACGACCGCCATTGGCAAGCAAAGCACGACGCCATTGTCTTGCAGCTTCATGATTCCAATACGACGCTTGAAAAGGCCAAGAGCATTTGGCACCCCAAGTACGTGCAGACCTACCTGACGGTGATTCCACCTGATGGTCGCTCCAGTTATCTGAGTCTGCATTCCTTGAACGAGGAAAAATCGCCGATGATCGGGGGGAGTGTCTTGGAAGCAGACAACTTTGGATCTGTCTGTTGCCGCTACCTAAGGACTGTGGACGAGCGAGATCTCTATGAGATCGTTATCGGCCCGGGAATTATGCGGACGAATCATCGCGAGACGGGCAAGACCCCCGGTTTTACTGTCCGATATGTTTCTTACGAAGGCGAACCAATGGTTGTGATGGATGAAGGCGGTTACCGTGTCTTGATTGAGCATTCTGAACTGGATCCGCCTTCACCGAGCGATATTGCGAATTGAATTGATCCGAGCTGTGACGCAGATCTCACTCACTCAGGTTGTCGCGAAAATCCGGGCACTCGGGCTCGAGTTGAGAGGCGCCGAACGAAACGAGTCGCCCCTGTTCGTAATGGGCGCCGGATCACAGACGGCAGTGCCATTGCTCCAGCGAATGCTGGCCCCAGAGTGCTGGACGTGGGGCGGCACCCATGACCACACGGGCTTGGTGCAAAGTTTGGCGGACCCGCTTCGGAGCCTCGACTTCCACGGGTCGGCATCGCGAGCACTCGCCGACGCGTCGGCGAAAGGAGCGGGCCTCACGTCAGCGCACGCAACCCAGGCGTCACTCGTCGTCACGCTGGTCGACGCGCATCGGGCGTTCTTCAAGCGGCTATTGATCCAGCCCGCGCGCGAAGCGAATGCGGGCCAATGGGGTCTCATCTCGGAGCGGCTGGGAGCGGAATATGCATGGTACCTGCAACTGCTCTTCCCTCGCAGCAAATTCTTGTTCGTGATTCGCAATCCGTATGACGCCTATCGCGAGTGGGCAGCGCGGCGTAACGCGTCTCGATTGCCCGACCCGGCAACGGCGGACGATCCGATCACCGCCAGGCAATTTGGGCGGACATGGTGCGAATTGGCCGCCGGATTTGTCGCTGAAGCCGGCAGACTCGATGCGCACCTACTTCGCTTCGAGGACCTTCAGGCCGAGCGACTCGATGCCGCAGAAGCATACCTTGGGTTTCCGCTCCGGCGAGCGGCCAGGCGAAAGGGTAGCGATATTGGTCCAGCCCCGATCGAATTGATCCCGGAGGTCGAAATGGCGGAACTCGGCAGCGAGCTTCATGCATTGGCACAGTCGCTGGACTATGGTAACCCCGCGTCGCCGTCCCACGCCTTCGCGAGTGGGTCAATTCAGCCTTCGCTCGTGGCTGCGAACGCGGCCTCGCCGTCACACGATCCTTCGCGTTGCGCCGTGTTGGTTCCGGTTGGTGGGCAGATTGTGCCTGCTTGCGAGGCAGGTCTGCTTGAATTGGAGCGACGGGGCTATGTGGTCCACCGCGTAAGGGGGTACTCGGCAATTGACCAAGGCCGAAACCAGATGGCAACCGACGCGCTGGCCGACGGGTTTGCGGAAACAATGTGGATCGATTCGGACGTTGGCTTT
>JAUIHJ010000654.1 GCA_030432015.1 bacterium | reverse complement strand
TCACGCTGGTGGGCGCCGTTTTGGCATCCGGCGCCCATCACGGAACGGCCGCATCCGTTCTCGGATTTCTGGCGGTTGTGCTTGCCACGATGAACGTCGTCGGAGGCTTTGTCGTCACGAATCGTATGCTGGCCATGTTCACACGTAAGTAAGCAACGCCCACCTCACCTCGGCGATTCTGAAAGGCATCCTTAGTGGAAACGGCCCTCGTCAATACTGCCTACCTCGTTGCAGCCTCGCTCTTTATTCTCGGCCTCAAGCAAATGGGCCGTCCCCGCACCGCGGTGCGGGGCAACCTCATGGGAGCACTCGGCATGGCGATCGCCGTGGTCGCGACCTTGGTTGGTATTTGGCGGCGTGAAGAACCACTGGGCTATATCATCTTCGGCACCATCATCGGGGTCGCCGTCGGCGCCGTTCTCGCCAATCGCATCCAGATGACCGCGATGCCGCAGTTGGTTGCTCTGTTCAATGGGTTTGGCGGCGGCGCTTCGGTCTTCGTGGCCGGCGCCGACCTGATTCAATCGACGGGCCGCGTCCCGGATCCACAAACCCAACTGGCCGTCTTGATTGCGACCGCCCTGTCGGGAGTCATCGGTGCGGTT
Source organism: bacterium (assembly GCA_030432015.1). Taxonomy (GTDB): domain Bacteria; phylum Planctomycetota; class Planctomycetia; order Pirellulales; family Pirellulaceae; genus ARS98. The sequence continues at coordinate 4,223 of JAUIHJ010000654.1, read as the reverse complement.
ACGTTCTGGGGCAGCTTGGTGGCATTTGGCAAGTTGCAAGAAATCAGTTGGATGAAAAAACCGTTTCATGTGCCGGCACAGCAGCTCGTCAACGCGAGCCTGGCGGCATTCATGGTGCTGCTGGCGGTCTTCATGGTCATGAGCGGTTCACCGCTGATGTACGTCGTGCTGGTCATCGTCGCTTCGGTCCTCGGACTCTGCCTGGTGAACCCGATTGGCGGTGCGGACATGCCGGTGGTGATTGCCTTGCTGAATTCGTATTCCGGACTCGCGGCGGCAGCCACTGGATTCGTGATCGACAACAACGTGCTGATCGTGGCGGGATCGCTGGTCGGTGCTTCTGGCGTGATCTTGACAAACTTGATGTGCAAGGCCATGAACCGGTCGCTGTTCAACGTTCTGTTCGGCGTGATGGAGGCAGGTTCGTCGGGTGATGATGTCGACGACATTTACGCCAATGTCCGTTCGACGTCCGCCGAGGAAGTCGCCATGATCTTGGAGACGGCCGAGCGTGTGGTCTTCGTGCCGGGCTACGGGATGGCGGTCGCCCAGGCGCAACATGCCGTCCGGAACCTGGGCCTGATGCTCGAAGAAAAGGGGGCTTCCATCGAGTACGCGATTCACCCCGTCGCAGGCCGCATGCCCGGGCACATGAATGTCTTGCTGGCGGAGGCCGACGTCGACTACGAACAACTGAAAGAGATGGACGTCATCAACCCCACGCTGGAAACGGTGGACGTGGCGATCGTGATCGGGGCCAACGATGTGGTCAACCCGGTCGCCAGGACCGACCCCAAGAGTCCCATCGCGGGAATGCCGATCATCGACATCGACAAGGCACGGACCGTCGTCGTTATCAAACGCAGCCTCAGCCCCGGATTCGCGGGAATCCCGAATCCCTTGTTCGCCATGGAAAACACGTTGATGCTTTTCGGCGATGGGCAGCAAGCCGTGTTGGATATCGTTACTGCGCTCAAGGAATCCTGAGCATCAGCGCGAAAAAGTTGGCATCATGCCCGGCAGAGACCGGTCGCTCAGGCGGCAGGCTGCCGAACGTGACCTTGGCGCCAGTGTATCAACAGTCAATCTTTCTACCGACCATTTCCACTCGGAGCGAACTCATGAAAAATACAAACCTGTTGATCTGCGGTTTCGCCGTCCTGCTGGGCTTGGCATCGCTGGCCCGGGCGGCCGACCCCAAAGCGGTTGCCTTCACCGATCCAGCCAAGGCTGGCATCGAATACGAATTGCAAGGCGAATACCGGGGCGAGATCGAGGGCGATGACGGCACTCAGACAATCGGCGTGCAGGTGATCGCGTTGGGGAACGGCAAGTTTCGTGGCGTTGGCTACTTCGGCGGACTGCCCGGCGACGGTTGGCTGCGCGGCGACGAGAAGCACAGTTCCGAGGGTCAGTTGGAAGGCGGCGCGGTGCGATTTTCGGTCGATGATGCGGATGTCGAGGTTAAGGATGGCAAGCTGACCATTCGTGTCGCCGGCCAGACGTTGGGGGAATTCGACAAGGTGACGCGCAAGAGTCCCACCTTGGGAGCCAAGCCGCCCGCCGGCGCGGTGGTGCTATTTGACGGTTCGTCGGTCGAGTCGTTCGAGAATGGCAAGCTGGTCGAAGAAAAACACCTCGCGGCGACCAATGTCTCGTCCAAGAAGAAATTGGGCGACCACGCGATGCATATCGAATTCCGCACGCCCTTCATGCCCACATCGTCGGGCCAAGGTCGCGGCAACAGCGGGGTCTACATCCAAGGTCGATACGAAATGCAGGTCCTCGATTCATTCGGTCTGGAAGGCGAGAACAATGAATGCGGCGGAATCTATTCGATCGCCCAACCGGCCGTGAACATGTGCTTCCCGCCCCTTTCATGGCAAACGTACGACTTCGATTTCACGGCCGCACGTTACGACGACGCCGGGAAGAAGACCAAGAATGCCCGTGTGACTGTCAAACACAATGGCGTGGTCATCCATGATGACCTCGAATTGACCCACGGCACACCCGGCTATCATCCCGAAGGACCAGGCCCCGACGCCCTGTTTCTGCAGAACCATGGCAACCCGGTGGTGTTTCGGAATATCTGGGTCGTCGAGAAGTAAGCCGACATGTTTCCTTGTAGGCCTGCCGATCGCGATCCATGTTTGCTCCGAACCAGTACCAACTTGTTGATTTCGGTGACGCTCGCAAGCTGGAGCGGTTTGGTCCCTATTTAATTGACCGACCGTGTCCTGCGTCGGAGGGCCTCCGCAAGGCAGACCCCGACCTTTGGAAATCGGCCGCTGCCCGTTATGAACGGACCAGCGCCGCCGGGGCCAGCACGGAACGGGGTCGCTGGACGAAGCAACCGGACCTGCCAGCGGAATGGCCGCTTTCGCACGGCGCGTTCGAACTGAACCTGAAGCTGACCCCCTTCGGCCATGTCGGGGTCTTTGCCGAACAGGCCGCGAGTTGGGATTGGATAACGAAGCAGGCAGCCCGGGCCGCTCGACCGCTCCGCGTGCTGAACCTGTTCGCGTACACCGGCGGCAGTACCTTGGCCGCGGCAGCGGCGGGTTGCGAGGTGACCCACGTCGACGCGGCCAAGAATGTCGTGGCGTGGGCGCGGTCCAATGCCGAACGGTCAGGGCTGAAAGATGCCCCCGTTCGCTGGATTGCCGAAGATGCACCGCGGTTCGTCGCGAGGGAGGTACGTCGTGGCAACACCTACGATGCCGTCATCCTGGATCCACCCAGCTATGGACACGGTCCCAAAGGCGAGGTTTGGAAGGTCAGCAATGGCTTGTTCCCACTGCTCAAAGCCTGCGGGCAGTTGACCAAGTCGCAACGGGCGTTCATCCTGCTTTCTTGCCATTCACCCGGTTTCGGCCCGGCGGAACTCGAAGCGCTGCTCGCTGACGCCATCTTCGGACATTGCCAGGGAGGCGTCGTCGCCCGCCCCCTTTCGCTCGTTGCCGCAGACGGTAGCGATCTGCCGTGCGGAGCGGTGGCCCGGTGGCCCGGCGCGTAACGGTCGCCATCGCCGCTCGTGCACCAGTCAGCGCCCGGAAACCTTCAACCTGGAAGACACATGACCGAAACCGCCCTGATTACCAGCCTGCAAAACCAGCGTGTCAAAGATGCGGTTCGCCTACGCGATCGCCGGGGCAGGCAAGACCAGGGTCGGATCATTATCGACGGGACTCGAGAAATCGACCGGGCCCTTAACGCGGGCTGTGCGATTACCGAGCTCTTCGTACGGCAAGACGACATCGTCCCGACCGCCATTGAATTGCTCGAGCTCAAAGCAGATGCATGCGGCGCGGAGATCATTCCCGTCACACCCCAAGTGTTCGCGAAGCTGGCCTATGGAGCTCGAGCTGAGGGCGTGGTGGCCATCGCCACGCCGCCCAACAACAGCTTGGCCGACCTGCAACTGGGCCCAACTCCGCTCGTCGCCATCCTGGAAGGCGTGGAGAAACCGGGCAACGTGGGAGCCGTCATTCGTTCGGCTGACGGCGCGGGTGTCGCGGCGGTGATCGTGGTCGATGGAGCGACGGACCTCTACAACCCCAATACAATTCGTGCCAGCCTGGGGACGGCGTTCAGCATGCCGCTGCTGGCCGCACCGGCCAAGACCGTTCGTGACTGGCTGATGGAGAACCGCTTTCAGATCCTGGCAGCCCGGGTCGACGCCGGGACCAGCTACACACAGGTTTCCTATCAACGCGCAACGGCGGTGGTGTTGGGTAGCGAAGCGACCGGGCTGTCCGACATCTGGCAGGGCGACGCCGTGACCTCGATCAAGTTACCGATGCGAGGCGTCGCCGATAGCCTGAATGTCTCGGTGACGGCCGCCTTGCTGTTTTACGAAGCCCTGCGGCAAGCGGACGTCGCCGAATCCGAAACCGCCGGATAACGTGCCTATCTCGCTTTGATCCGCACGTCCTTGAATTCCACCCACATTGGCTTGCCGGCGTGAAGCTGCAACGCCAGGATACCGCTCAGCAGTGCCTGGTCCGCGTTGTCGGTAAAGTCGAGGATTAGACGATCGTTGAGGTAATGCTGAATGTGATTGCCCTGGCCAATGATCACCACGTCATTCCAATCGTCTAGCTTGAACAATTTCTTGTAGCCTGCCGCATCGATCAGTTTGCCGGTGACCTGCTTGCCCTCTTTGCCCCAGGTGGCTTTCTCGCCCACCAGGCAAGTCCGTCCCCGTTTCCCACCTTCGT
>JAUIHJ010000653.1 GCA_030432015.1 bacterium | reverse complement strand
TGAACCCTTGAGCAGAACGTTGGCCGGCTTGAGATCGCGGTGGACGATCCCTCGTTGATGGGCATACTCGACGGCAGCGGCAATACCAGCCATCATCTCGCCGGCTTCGCGCGCGGCCAACGGAGACTCGGCAATACGCTGAGCCAGACTCTGACCTTCCACCAGGCCCATCGAAAAAAAATGTTGTCCGTCGTGCTGACCGACTTCGTAGAGCGGGACGATGCCGGGATGATCCAAGGCGGCAGCGGCTGCCGCTTCCGAGCGAAAACGCTGGATTTCGCCTTCGCCAGCCAGATGACCGGAGAGGATCATCTTTAAGGCGACAATGCGGTTCAGCGTTCGATGGCGGGCTTTGAAAACGACCCCCATACCGCCGCGTGAAATCTCGTCCAGGAGTTCATAGTCGCCAAATGACTGGCCGGCGGTCTCGATCTCGACGGGACGTGGACGCGGCCCAGTTCGGGCCGGGTCGGTCTCCCCAACCGACACCGTTACATCGGTCACGGGGGGATGGCCCGTTGTCGGCGCGTCCTCCCGCTCACTTGATTCCTTCGGCGGCGACCACGCGGCGGTTTGGTCCGTTGGCGCCGGCGTCACATCGGCTGGCTTGTGATGGGGCTGTCGCGGATCGCCCGAAGCGTTCATTTTGGTAACTTTCTTGGCGATGCGCTATGGTGCGGTACCGCAGTTGTGGAGCGGGCAAAAAAACATGGCATCGCGAGGCAAGGGCGCGACAACGTCGCCTTTCGGTTCTTGGTACTTGGTCATGCGACGAGCCACCCGGTCGAGAGGCGGATGATGGCGGCAAGGTGGGGACATCCTGGGATTATCCACTTTCGGTCAGAAGAAAGCCAATCGTCGTCGCGATCCGCCACCGAAATGAGCGCATCGAGAGCTGCGGGTATTTGTCAGAGAGATCGTCGGCTTAAGTGACCGCTGCCCCTCAAGGAGACTGACGGCTGAAATTCTGGGCAAGCTCGTCTTCTGAAGCGACGAACGCCATCGCGTCGGTCTTGCCGCGCCGGTCTTGCCGCGCCGTCTACCGGCCGGCGCTGGCAGAAGGCGAACTCAGCGCGCGAATTCGCGGCGCATGGCCATCGCAAACGTTGAGACCACAGCTTCGAGTTCGCCGTGTCGAGCGACGGCGTCAGCAAGGTTGCCGTCTTGCCCCATTTGTTCAAGTTGCTGGGCGACATCGACAACCTGACTCGCGCCGAAAACCGAGGCGGAACCCTTCAGCGCGTGAGCGGCGATTCGAACCCTCTTCGGATCCGCAGCGGCGATGGCCGTGCTGACCTCAGCCAGCATTTTCGGTAGTTCTTCCAGCAAGAGTTCCGCCATTTCCTCCACTGCGCGGCGTCCGCCGGGGATACGTTGCATCGCCGCGTCGAGATCGATCAGGCGGTCAACCCCATCCGGCGTTGCCATCGCGTGATCGGCAGCGGCACCGTCAGGCGATTCCCGAAGCGGTACCGCGTGCCTGGACGCGGACGATTGGGTGGCCTGGAGGTCACGGTCGATTCGCGTGCCCGCTGATTCGCCTTCGAACCGGTTAGCAGGACTCGCGTCGAGCGCCGTCATCCGCTCGACCACCTCGAACAGCGTATCGACCATAATCGGCTTGGCAATGAAGTCGTTCATGCCCGCGTCGAGGCAGCGGGCGCGATCGGCGGGCAGCGCCGCCGCCGTCATGGCCACGATGGGTATGTGGGAATCCGGGTGCTGTGTTCGAATTATCATTGTCGCTTCCACACCATCCATCACAGGCATCTGAATGTCCATCAGGACAATGTCGTAATCGTCGGCCGCAAACATCTCCACGGCGACGTCCCCGTTCTTGGCGAGTCGCACGGTATGCCCCCAGGAAGTGAGGATGCCGGTCGCCACGCGTTGATTGACGAGACCATCTTCTACCAGGAGGATTTGCAGGCGGCGTGCAGGAAAGTAGCGTTTGTTGGCATCGCTGGCCGCATGCAGTGCGGTCAACGCGTCCAAGGAGGGAGGCTGCGCCGGAGCATCGGTGGCGAAACCGCTAACCGCGACCGTGTTCTGGCCCAGCGCATCCTGGGACGCGCGATGGTTCACGGCTTGGTTGAGCGAAGCGTCCTTCAAGTCGAACGTGGCGGTAAAATGAACCGTTGTGCCGCGCCCGAGTTCGCTCTCCAGCCAGATACGACCGCGCAACATGGCGACGAGTTGGCACGCGATTGCGAGGCCGAGTCCGGTTCCGCCATAGCGGCGTGTGGTTGACGAGTCGGCTTGGACGAATTCTTGGAAGACGCTGTCTTGTAACGCCGGGGAGATCCCAATTCCCGTGTCCTTAATCGCAAAATGCAACGTGTGTGTCGAGTCGGTCGACGCGGCACTGCTGACGGTAACCGTTACCTCCCCGGTCTCGGTAAATTTGATGGCATTGCCGACAAGATTGAGGATCACCTGTCTCAGCCGGGCCGGATCGCCGTAGAGTTCGTCAGGCAATTCCTTGTCAATGCGCTGCGCCAGCGTGAGCCGTTTATCGCAAGCCTCGGCGGACATCACGGTAATCGCCTTGCGGACGGTTTCACGGAGGGAGAAGCGAATGGTCTCAAGTCGCAGCTTTCCAGCGCCGGCCTTGGAAAAATCCAGGATGTCGTTGAGCAGGTGCAAGAGGGAATCGGCGGACTCGCGGACCATGCCGAGATGATCTTGCTGCGTCGGTGTGAGCGGAGAGTTCGCCAAGAGCGTCGTCATGCCAATAATCCCATTCATGGGTGTGCGGATTTCATGGCTCATGTTGGCCAGGAAGTCGCTCTTGGCGCGACTTGCCGCCTCGGCAGCCTCTTTCGCGCGACGCAACTCGTCCTCCGTACGTTTCCGCGCCGTGATGTCCGTGATGGCGGCCCGGAGGACATTGCGATCTCCGGCAGGCAAACGGAGGAGTCGCACCTCACAAGGAATCGTTGTGCCATCGGAGTGGCAGTGCGTCCAATCAAAGACCACGGTCTCGCCGTCCAAGGCACGGGTGATTTTTTCGGTCGCCGACTCGTCGGACGACCGGCCGTCAGGCTGATGTGGCGGGCTCAAGTCCAGCGGGTGCATCCTGAGAAACGTTTCGCGCGAGAGGCCAAACAGTTGCAAGGCATTCGGATTACCTTGAATGAACGTTCCCGCATCGATGTCGAGCAACAGGATGGCTTCCGTCGCATGTTCGACCAGCATCTTGAAACGCTGCTCGCTCTCGCGAAGTTGCTGTTCAACCAGTGTTCGCTCGGACATTTCCGTCGTGAGCTGTGCATTGGACGCTTGTAATTCGGCCGTCCGTTGATGAACTCGCATTTCAAGCTCTTGCGACGCCGATCGCAAGCGACGCATCACCAGCGCCAAACCCAACATCGCGCCGGTAAAAAAAATCGCCATCGGGACGACCGGTGAACGGTGCGACAGGTGTGGCGCGGGGGGCCAGAAGAGAAGGACCGCGACACCAACAATCAACAGGGAAAGCACCAGAATGGTCGGGTCAAGCAAGATCCTGGAAAAACTTCCAGTGGCCCTAGCGATCCAACCAGGATCGGTCGACGATTCGTCGGTCTGCTTGGTATCCATGGCCATCAACCCTGATCTGGCTATCGCCCTTTGGAATGATGTGCTTGCGACGCGAGTTGTTACTCCATGGTATGTTGCTGACGCTGCTCCGCATACTGGTGGTGGGCAAGCCGGCTGGCTGCCGCGCGTTTCCCGCTACCTGGCGGCGACACGACCTGCTTTCCACACGTGCCGATTTCCGCATCGATTCCGCAACTTTCCAGCCTACCTGGCCATGTCAGCGGCATTCGCCACGGCGCTCATGATGTCCATCGTGGAAATGATGCCGAGCAGTTTATTGTGGTCGTCCGTCACTGGTAAGCGATGGACACGATTGCGCACCATCGTGGCCGCCGCCTCGCAGACCGGAACCTCTTGATGGATGGTCGCAGCGTTTTCCGTCATCTGTTCCGATACACGCTCGGATCCCAACGCCTGTGTCAACTGTTCAATCAGCCATTGCGGCTTGGTACCGCTGGCCCGTCCCAGGTTTTGCAACTCGTCATCAAGTTCGTGCGTGAGGTTGATCAGGTCGCTGGTCGAAAGCATCCCAATGCAGTGTCCGTGGGCGTCGACGACCGGGAGTGCGGAGACGCGATTCTCGCAAATCAAATCCAGCGCCTCATGCAACGAATCGTCCGGATTGACCGACACGACGTGCTTGCTCATCACGTCTTTGACCCGAATTTGGCTGAATGTTTTGACCATCGATGCGAATCCTCCAGAGTTAAAACGTAGGACACGTGGCGCGCGTTCACCACCCGAGGACGACACGTCCCGGACCGCTCGCTGGGCCGCCTACCACCAGCCACGCCCTGCAATTGAAAGCAAAGTGCGCGCCAAGCTCCGTAGGCCAAACGGTTATTTTCGCAGCTGCGCGCGGGCGGCGAGAAACGAGCCGGTCACCGTTGGAGGTCGAACCGGAACGGTGCCTCGCTGGAAGGTGACCTGGAGAGGGCCGGCATGTGGGGTAACGCTTTGGCCAACAACCGCTTCTGGTTTCTTGCCGGGTACGCGGGCCGGGAACCAGAACGCCGGGGACCAATTCATGGCATGACAGTCGCCGACCATGTTGCAGCCAAAGGTCTTGCGTTTGCCGATCGTTCCCACATCGGGGTGTGCGATATCGCGCGACTGGATGCAACGCTGTGACAAAACGACCACGCCGCCCGTGCCATGTCACCGCGACGCCAGGAAGCACTCAGACGATGCCGTCGGTTTCATTGGCGCGGCCGCCCGTTGTTGCTGCCTGCTACTTCAGCCCGCGATC
>JAUIHJ010000652.1 GCA_030432015.1 bacterium | reverse complement strand
CTGGGGAGACTGACCTTTGAGGGGCTCCTCGGCGGTGGCCGGTGTCCCCGACGTCGCTGCCGGAAACGACCGCACCACATCGCCACAATTCAGCATCTGATGCCCCCAATAGGGATTGCGAAGGTCGCCGTTGTCTTGCAGCCAGTCGCCGCTGCCGCCCTTGACCATCGGGCAGAACATCTGATGAAACGGTGTCGACGCACCCGCGCCCCGGACCAGCGTCGCCAGTGTTACGATCGCGTGGCTGACGGGGCGAAAGGCGTCGTGACGTGCCTGATCGAGGTCAAGATGGTGCAGATGTTCACTCCGCTGGGCCACCGTCGCCAACTCCGTTCGTGCCCGTTCCGGTACCGCTGGATTTTCCGCCAGGACGGTCGCCAGCCGCTGCAGCTTCGTCGCGTCCTGCTCGGTCGGCTTGCGGTCCGCCGCCAGGCTGGCTTGAATCTTGAAGTAGGTTGCGAACAGTGCTTCGATGTCCATTCCGGTCGAACCGGGTAATGAAATCATTGGTGCGTCGGAGAAGGTGAGCGGTTTCTTACGTTCCCGCTGAGCTCCCATCGCACGCGCCGGATCGATCAGGCTGGGCTTGCCGGCCAACTGCATTTGCGAGTCGATCAAGAAGTTCCCGGCGGTCGCAACCATCTCTCCTTCTTCGAGCCCGCCCAGGACGACCACCTTGTCTCGTAAGATCGGTCCCATCGTGATGGGCCGAATCTGGAACCTGCCCGGTTCGACTTCGACATAGACCACGCTGCTGTTGCCTGCCATCAGCACCGCCGAACGTGGCACGTCCAGCGACGTCGGCTGCTCGACCGGAAGCTCAGAGTAGCCGTACTTCGAAGTGGGGACGAGGTCCATGCCGCAGATTGGGCACGGCCCAGGCTCGTCACGAATGATCTGAGGATGCATCGGGCTGATCCACCGGCCCGCCAAACCGGCATCATACACTTCGCCTTGCGAGCCTATTGGCAAGTAGATCGTGGCGTTGGCGTAGTCACCCGGTCGAAGTGCGCCCTCAGGATTCAGGAATTCAACCCGGACGCCAACGGTTCGTTTCTGGGGATCGACGCTAGGGTCAATAAAGGCCACACGTCCTTCAAAGGCTCGACCTGGCAACGACTGCATCTCCGCGTCGACGCGCTGCCCGAAACGGATTCGCGCGGCGTCCTCCGGATAGAGCTCCAGCATCAACCACACGGTCGTCAGGTCGGCGATGCGGTAAATCGGTTCACCCGCCTTAACATACTTCCCTTCGACCGCCAGCTTCTCGATCACCGTGCCGCCAATCGGCGAAAAAATCGTCAGCCGCGATTTGGCCACCGCGGACTTTTCCAGGTCGGCAATCTGCGCTTCGGTCATGCCCAACTCGACCAGCCGCTGGCGCAAGTTGGCAACCAGCTTTGTCTGCGACTCGCGCATGACAGCGATGGCCGCCGGTGTCATGGCGTCGAGCGACTTGCGGGTGGCGAGATACTCGACTTGAGCTCGGTGCAGCTCCGGGCTGTAGATGACAGCCAAATGATCGCCTGGGGCAACCTCGACGCCGGTGTAATCCGCAAAAAGTCGCTCGAGACGACCTTCGATGTAGGCGGATATCGTTGCCATGCGGCTTTCATCGATGGCGATCGCCCCGATGGTTTGCAGCGTGGCCGACACCGTTTCGCGGCGAACCGGCGCCGTCGCGATGTTCGCCAGGCGACGCTGTGCCGGTTCGATCTTCACCGACATTTCGTCGAGGTCCGCGCCGCCCGCTGCGGCAACGACCAGCGCCATCCCGCAAATCGGGCAGCGGCCCGGTGCAGGCTGACGGATCTGAGGATGCATGGCACACGTGTATACATGCTCCCCATCCGAGGATTCGGCCAGCGTGCTCCCGCTCGAGGAAATCCACCCAATGCGTTGAGCGATCCCCATGGCCACAATCAGCAATAGGCCGACAAGAAAGAAGCCTGCGATTTTGATCAGCAAGGTGCGGACCGACTGTGGCGGTCTGGCCTGCGGCTTCCGCTCGCCGGCCGCTGGATGTTGTGGGGTGTCATCGCGATCGACGGTGTCGTCGTGGGGGGTATCAGATGTCATGGTTCATCTCTGGTGTCGATTACACGAACTGCGATTGTCGACTTGAACGATGCGCGTCAGCCGCAACTTCAACCGGCGCCAGCGGCGCGGGAAAACCGGCCACATCATTGCGCCTTACGCCACGAAGAAATCGCAAGTTTCAAAAAGCGAACAGCGCCATCGGTGTCCTGACACCGATGCACGTTGCCTTAGCAGGGCAACGTCGAGGCGGCGCGAATCAAATCCGCCAGACGCACAACCGGGCCTGACCGAGTTGTGCCAAAGTCGGCGCGAACTCGATGGCCCGCCGATTGCCCGCACGGTGCGCAGGACGCGCAGAGATCGTCGCCAGGGACGAGGAACGACACGTCACGTCGATATCCCGCGGACACGTCTGGTGAGGATCCGTTGCAGGCAGAGGTGCCTCCAGAGCACGGTCACAACGGCAGTCGGCGGCGCAATCATCTGCCATCGGCGTCCGTTGAACGTCGCCGCCGACAGGCGCACCACCGCCGCAACATGCGGCCGGCCTCGCCCCACAACACGGCGTCGACCGGGCTGTGACGCCAGTCGGCATCTGGTCGCAGCAAGCGCGAGCCGATGTCATTTTCTGGTGCTCGCACCCGCATGCATCGGGCAATGACACGATCGACTGGATCAGCAGCCCGACGAGGGCTAACATCGAGGTCGTTCGTCTTCGTGTTCTGAGCCGCAGCATTCGCCTGACCTTAAAGTGTGGTTGACCGTCCTTCTACTATCCTACGCCTTCCGCGTAGCGTCCAGGTCACCAAATTCGGGAAATTTATTCACGTTTTTTCGTCACACGATTCCCGCTCGGGCACACGCAGATAACGCATCAGCGGGGTCATTCCGAAGTCGGGCTGCCCCGCGTCGTTGGCCAGGGCGACGTTGTTCCGGAGACGGCTATCGTCCCGGAGTCTGGCAGGGCGGGGTGCCAGGGAAGTCGCCAGGCCAACTGACAGAGGGCCGGAACCGATTGGCAGGCAACGCGTTGCACCACCAAGTGGCACTGTCCAGCGAAATTGAATGTGCGGGCTGGCGCTAAATAGCCGAGTGCAATCCGGGACCGGCTGGTTTTTCGCCGCCCATTCGATTCCCTGGTGGAAAAACGGCCTTTCGGCGAAATAGGTGCCGGTCCCGCTGACGGGGTGTGCGCTGCTGAATCGCGCTCGGCCATTTAACGCGTCGGCCGAGGAGACGTGGTCACCGGCGCGACGACCAGGTCCGTGCCGACGGCCTGCTGGATCCGAGCCAGCGCTGCGGCAAGTTCGCCGACCGCTCGATGGTAACCGAGTTCGATCATCAGCAAACTGCGGACGTCTTGAAGCAAGCGTTCAAAATCGACGGTTCCGTTGGCATAGGACTCCTGGTCGATGGCCAAGGTCTCCAGTGCCTGCGGTTGTAAGGTCGCCTGATACAGGGTGGCGGTCTGCTTGGCCGTTTTCGCTTTTTCCCACAAATCACGCAGGAGCGAGTCATAACGCTGCCGCGTTTCATCCAAGGACGCATGCGAGGCAGCGTGTCTCCAGGCAGCTTCATCTTCCTGGGCGTCGTTCTTGTTGCGCCATAAGGGCAGACTGACCTGGGCCCCCAGCGACCAGGCGTCGCGACCCACATCGACCAGAGGCGACGGTGGACGGTTATCATCGATCGCGAACCAACTGGCGTTGAACGCGACGTTCGGGCGACGCTGTAATCGGGCCACTTCGACCCCCCAACTGGTCGCTTGCGTCCGCAATTCCGCAGCCATAACGTTGGGCTGCTGCTCCCAGGCGAGTTGCCGCAGCATCCCGTGCGACCAATCCGGAAGTGACGATTCCAGGCTGTCGGGGATACCGATCGGATGGTCGGTGTCGCGCCCAATGATCCGGTTCAGCTCGGCTTTCGTCGACGCAATTTGCTGTTGATAGGTCAAAATGTTCTCTTCCAGCTGGCTAACTGCCAGCGTCCCCATCCGGACATCCGCGACGGTGGCCCGTTTGGTCAAGACAGCAGCATTTGCGGCGTCGATCAACGGTTGCAACAACTGTTGGTTCGCGCGACTCGTCTCGACCTGTTTCTGCAAAACGTACAGGCGGTACCAGTGCGTCCGCACGTCCGCGACCACCTGTAGCCGTTCCGCTTCATATGCCTGCTGCGTCGCCATTGCCTCGAAGTATGCCTGACGAGTCTGAGCGTCGAGGCGTCCGAGCCACGGTATCATCTGCATGAAACTGACGTTGGCTCGCTGCGAGCCGGCCGCCGTTTCGATCGGTGACGTGAAGACATTGGCACCGAGCGTCGGGTCAGGTAATTTGCCGATGTGGCTGGTGCGTGCTTCCGCGGCGGCAACTTCCTGGCCCAGCCGCCGCAATCTCGGATTCATGTTTTGGGCGAGTGTTTCGAGCTGCTCAAGGCCCGCTGCGAATCCGGTATCAGCATCCACCGGTTCGGCCGCCAATTCGATCGCTGCCGCCCCTTCCGCGTCCGCTTGGTTGTCCTCCTGGTGGTCGTCCACCCGATGGGAAGCCATCGTCACCGGGCCTTGTGACGTGGGCGGTTGTCGAGCGATGATCCGGCTGGCACCGCCGTAGGTCGACCGGTCCCCAGCCAGCGGTCGACCTGCACACCCGCTGGCGATCACCAGCAGGAGGGCAGCGAACGCCAGCGGATGGCGATCGGGCAGTAAGCGTTGCCGCGTTTTGGAAATCTCGCCCACCATTCACCACGACCCCAGACCAGTACAACACCGCACCAAACGCAATATGCCTGCGACGAATGCCC
>JAUIHJ010000651.1 GCA_030432015.1 bacterium | reverse complement strand
CAACGGCGATGGACGTACCGATTTTCTCGCCTCGCGCGGGCATGGTCACGGGGTCGTTTGGTTCGAGGCTCCGGATTGGCAGGAGCATTCGATTGACGCCACCCTGCACGGCCCGCACTGTCTGGTGGTCACCGACCTGGACGGCGATGGTGACCTGGATGCCGCGACGTGCGCCAAGGACGATCAGCGCGTCGCCTGGTTTGAAAACGATGGTCGAGGTAAGTTTGTGTCCCACATCATCGCCAGGAATCAGGCTGCCTACGATATTCGCGCCGTCGATATGGACGGGGATGCTGACCTGGATTTGATTATCGCGGGCCAGGCCAGCAAGAATGTCGTGTGGTGCGAGAACCCTGCCAACTAGCCAATCCCGTTGACTCTGAAGACCTCATCCAAATCCGCGACATGCCAGCGATCTACGAACACCAACTTGTCGTGACTCAGAAGGACATTGATGTCTTGGGCCATGTTAACAACCTGGTCTATCTCCGGTGGATGCAGGATGCCGCGGTGGCCCATTCGGCGGCGCAGGGATGGCCGACCGCAAAGTACCTGGCGTTGGGAGCAGGTTGGGTCGTGCGATCGCACACCATTGAATATCGACAACCGGCGTTCGTGGACGAGTCGATTGTGGTTCGCACCTGGATCGCCAATTTCAAGAAAATCCAGTCACTCCGTCGATATCAGATCCTACGTCCCCATGACGAAGCCGTGTTGGCCGTGGCCGAGACGAATTGGGCCTTTATTGGCTTCGAGCATGGCGTACCACGGCGCGTTCCCGACGAAATCACGACATCATTTACACTCGTGGAACCCAGCGACGAACCGTCGTTGCCGCGACAGCGCAGACGCCCCACACAAATCGGCGAGCCAGCACAACTTGGTCAGAAGGGACCGTGATTGATGAGTACCATTCGAGTCGGCATTGTCGGTTTGGGAGAAAACACACGCTTGCGGCACGTTCCCGGTCTGCGATCTTGTCGCGATGTCGAGATCATCGGTGTCTGCAATCGCAGTGAGGCCTCCACGCAGAAGGTTGCGTCGGAGTTGGCGATTGCGAAGACGTACGAGCGCTGGCAGGATCTGGTTGCCGACGACGAGATTGACGCGGTCGTCATCGGAACCTGGCCCTACCTGCATTGCGAAGTGACTCTGGCCGCGCTGGCGGCCGGAAAGCACGTGCTGACCGAAGCACGGATGGCCAGAAATGCCAGCGAAGCGCGGCGGATGTGCACGGCAGCCGACGACCACCCGGAACTCGTCACGCAGATCGTCCCCAGCCCGTTCGGCTTGCGAGCCCATCGCGTCGTGCAACGACTGATGGATGACGGCTACTTGGGCGAACTGCGCGAAGCGGTCGTCTTGGGCATTAATGATTCCGTCGCCGATCCGACCACGCCGTTGCATTGGCGCCAGGACGCGATTCTCAGCGGTCTGAACATGCTCGCCTTAGGAATTATGCATGAAACGCTGGTGCGATGGACGCGTAATCCGACGCGCGTTGTCGCACAGGCCGCGACCTTTACGCCCATGCGTCCGGATCCCGAGACTGGAGAAGAGTGTGAAGTCGAAACCCCCGATTGCGTTCGCGTGTTGACCGAAATTCCCGGTGGTGCCCAAGGGCTCTACCACATGAGCGGGGCGCTGCATTTTGGCCCCCCGATGCAGATCCAGCTCTATGGCAGCGAAGGGACGCTCAAATATCAATTCACCCCCGAGGACGTCCTGTTCGGCGGGCAAAAAGGGGACGCGGCCCTGAAGGAAATTCCAGTTCCGGAAGAGGAAGCGGGCGGCTGGCGGGTCGAGGAAGAATTCATCGGCGCGATCCGCGAAGAGGGCCCCATCGAATTTACCGACTTCTCACGCGGCCTCGATTACATGGCCTTCACCGAAGCTGTCTCGCGGAGCGCCGTGGAAGGGCGCCCAATCGATCTCATCGAACGATGAGCAACATGACAGGCATCGCGGTGTGGAAACGGACTTCATTGGCCTGCTTGATTTCTTCCGCGTCTGTTATGATTCCAGGTTGCGGTACGAGCCTTCACGGACGAGCAGCACATGGCGGCCCACTCACGGATCGAATTCGGCGATTTTCAAACTCCCGATGCCTTGGCCCGCGACGTTTGCCGCACGCTTCGACGCCTGCGGATCAAGCCGGCCGCAATCGTTGAACCGACGTGCGGGATTGGCAACCTGATCGCTGCCGCGTTGGACGCCTTTCCATCCGCCTCAGTCGGGTCTGCCGCGGATCTGAATGCCGAATATGTGGCGACTGCTCGACAGCGTCTCGAACCGCACACCGCGACCGCCCGCATCGACGTGACGCAGGCTGACTTTTTTCAGACCGACTGGAATCGCTGGCTGGCCAACTTGCCCGACCCGCTCCTGGTCTTGGGAAATCCACCGTGGGTCAACAATTCTCAGCTGGGCACGATCGGTGGCGGTAACCTGCCACACAAAGAGAACGTGGCACGAGTCCGTGGTATCGAGGCGCTCACCGGCAAGAGCAACTTCGATGTTTCCGAGTGGATGCTCAACGCGCTGATCGACATTGTGTCCGAGCGGCACGCGACCTTGGCGATGCTCTGCAAGACGGCGGTGGCGCGGAAGGTATTGACGCGTGCCTGGTCCGAAAAACGCCGCGTCAAATCGGCGCAAATGTACTTGATTGATGCCGCCAAGTCGTTTGGTGCGGCCGTCGATGCCTGCCTGCTGGTCTGCCGTTTCGGTACCGCCGCGGCGGTGCCTCGCTGCGACGTGTTCGCCAATTTGACCGCCCGTGACACCTGCCAGGAATTTGGATTTCGCGATGGTCGATTGATTGCCGACACTCGGCTCTACGCCAAATGGCATCATCTTCGCGCGGCGGTGCCCGTTCGCTGGCGATCCGGCATCAAGCACGATTGTGCCAAGGTGATGGAGTTGCGACGGCAGGGAAATCGGTTCACCAATGGTTGGGGCGAGGTGGTCGAATTGGAAGAGGACTTTGTCTTTCCCATGCTCAAGAGTTCGCAATTGGCGGCTGGCAAGACAACTGGAACCGATCGGTGGATGCTGGTAACGCAGCGGCGGGTTGGTGACGATACGGGTGCGATTCGGCAACGGGCGCCGCGAACCTGGCGGTACCTTCAGATGCACGCCGAGCGGCTCGACCGTCGCGCCAGCTCGATTTATCGCAAGCGTCCGCGGTTCTCGATATTTGGCATCGGCGAATATGCCTTTGCCCCCTGGAAAGTCGCCGTATCGGGGCTCTACAAGAAGCTCGTGTTTCGAAAACTGGGCCCCTTCGCAGAAAAACCGATGGTGCTCGACGACACCGCTTACTTTATCGCCTGCCCAGATGAGTTCGAGGCGGATCGCGTCACCGCGATGTTGAATGCGGGGCCATCGCACGAGTTCCTGTCATCGCTCCTGTTCTGGGACGCCAAGCGGCCGATTACGGCGGATGCCCTCGGGATGCTCGACCTGGCCCAAGCGAGTCTGGCCAGCGCGGATTGAGAAGCGCGGATTGAGAAGCGCGGAATTGAGAAGCGTGGAATTGAGCAGCGTGGAATTGAGCAGCGGGCGGGCCACGTTGGGTTGGGCCTGGAAGGGGCTTAAGACAAATTGCGTCGTCCTTGAGTTTTGAGCTAGAATGGCCTCCAGCGGTTGAATCTGTCGTTTGGTAAGGAAGATCAATGTTAGAAATCTTGGGTTCGCGGGGTCGGCTTTGCGACGGGATCAGCCGGCGTCAGTTCATGCGGATTGGAGCGATTGGCGGTGTGAGCGCCGCCAGCCTGACGTTGGCGGACCTGATGCGGTTGGAAGCAGAAGGTGCGTCACGATCGTCGCGCCGATCGGTGATCTTGATCTGGCAACACGGCGGGCCTTCGCAACTTGATACATTTGATATGAAGCCGGACGCGCCCTCCGAGGTGCGGGGCCCCTATTCGTCGATCGACACGACGCTCCCCGGCTTGCAGATTGCCGAAACGCTGCCCCATCAAGCCAAGGTGATGGACAAGTGCACCATCATCCGCAGCTTTACCCACGGCAACGGAGACCACTGGGCGGCAGCACACTGGATGCTGACCGGGTACTTGGGCGCGACCGGGTCGGATCGACTTGCGCGCAACCCGTCCATGCAGTCGATCGCTTCACATGTTCTTGGACCGCGCGAACGTGGGGTGCCCGCCGGAATCAATATCAACGACGGCGGCTTTGGATTCCACGGTGCCGCGTATCTAGGCGTGGCGCACAATCCGTTTCGAATCGGCGAATTCAGCTATGGGAACGAAGCGGGACGCCTGCCGACGGGCAGCGACCGTAGTTTCAAGATGGTGGATGGCTTGAGTGAATCGCGGCTGATGAATCGGGTCGCACTGATGAAGCAGTTCGATCGCATCCGCCGGGACGTCGACCAGGATGACACGTTTGGTAACTTGGACGAAATCAATCAAGAGGCGCAACATATTATTCTGTCCGGGCGCGCGAGAAAGGCGTTCGATCTGTCCGACGAGGACCCGAAACTGCGCGAAGCCTACGGTCCTGGCTGGGGAGAACAGGCCTTGCTGGCACGCCGGTTCATTGAAGCAGGAGTTCGGTTTGTTACCTTGAATACCGGCTACTGGGATGATCACGGCAACATCAAGCGCGCGCTCGACGATAAGATGCCGCGACATGATCGGGCCGTCGGCGTCCTGATCCAGGACTTGTCGGATCGAGGCATGTTGGATGATACGTTGGTGGTGACGGCCGGCGAGTTTGGTCGAACGCCCAAGATGAACGGGAATGCGGGACGCGATCATTGGCCGCAGGCCCAGAGTCTGCTTGTCGCCGGCGGCGGATTTCGGCACGGGCAGATCATTGGTAGCACGAAT
>JAUIHJ010000650.1 GCA_030432015.1 bacterium | reverse complement strand
CTCGTGGAGCTTCCGCGAGATTATTTCCGACTTGTCAATCGAACGTGTGCCGATCAGCACCGGTCGCCGCAGTTCGTGCATCTCGCGCACCTCTTCGACAATGGCTGCGTACTTTTCATCGCTGGTTGGAAACACACGGTCACGCAGTCGCTTCCGCTGCGGCGGACGATTCGTGGGGACGGGAATGACCCGAGTCTTGTAGATCTTCAATAACTCGCTGGCCGACGTGCTGGCCGTACCCGTCATGCCGGCCAGGTGATGATAACGCAGGAAGAGGTCCTGGATGGTGATTCGGGCGGCCTGGCCTGTCGGCACGGTGACCTCAACCCCCTCTTTGGCTTCCAGCGCCTGATGAATCCCGTCGCGCCATTTACGTCCTTCGGCCAGCCGCCCCGTGAACTCGTCGACGATGACAATTTCGCCGTCACGCACGACGTATTGCCGGTCGAGGTGGAAATCACGCGCAACTTTGATCGCGCGTTCGGTGTACTCATAAAGATCAATCAGCCCCACATCGGCCAGCACATCCGGCTTACTAAGCGCCCGCATGAGCTGTCTGCCGACGGCATTGAGTTCGACCTTCTTCGTGTCATCGTCGACGTCGTAATGTTCAAACTCCGTAAAATGGCCCGCCGCCTGCGCCGCCCACTCGTAGGTCGCCACAACCTGCTCGACGGGATCGGCACCGAGCGATCCGATGATCAATGGCGTTCTTGCTTCATCAATCAGAATGCTGTCCGCCTCGTCCACCAGCACGAAGTGCGAGCCTCGCTGGACGGGGCGATCGCCATCACCCTCCAGGCGATGTTCGCTCACGCCGCCACCAAGAAAATCCTCCTGTCGAAATCCCATCCGACGAAGCAGCAAGCGATCGCGGAGAAAATCGAACCCAAATTCCTTGGCGGTTCCGTAGGTCACGTCGCAGCCGTAAGCTTCGCGGCGTTGATCCGAGCTGTCCGCGGTCTGCACGACGCCGACGGTCATCCCCAGATGCTCGTAAACCGGCCGCATCCATTCGGCGTCACGCGACGCCAGATAGTCATTGACGGTTGCCAGATGCGCCCCCTTGCCAGCCAGGGCGTGCAGATACAAGGGCAGGGTAGCGGTCAGTGTTTTTCCTTCGCCGGTCTGCATTTCCGCAATCGACGAATAATAGAGCGACGTGCCGCCGATGATCTGCACATCGAAATGCCGCATCTGCATCGTGCGCCACCCGGCTTCCCTCACCAAGGCATAGGCCTCGGGGAGGAGCTTGCCCAATGGCTCCCCGCTCTTGGCGCGATAACGCAATGACAGGCTCCGCTTACGGAGTGCTTCATCGTCCTCCTGCTGCAAAGCGGGCTCCAGCGCGTTGACCTCCTCCAAAATGCGGACCCATTTGGCAACTCGCCGCTGAACGGGGCCGCTAATCAATGACTGCAAGCGCGCTAATCGACCCTGCGGAATTCTACTTGGTGCCATCGTGTTTTCTCGTAGTTCTTCTCGTCCCCGGAACTCGCCGCCAATTTCACGGCTACCCCGCGAAATTGCCAACCACCACTCTACTCTACCAAGATCCTCCCCCTGATTGGACGCGTGGGGAGGGCATTCTGTTCCAGATGCCGCTTCCGCGTGCAGTGCATCCCGAATTTCCCGGAAGTCCAGCGCATTCCCACGCTGTAGACCGGGAATCCTAGCTTAGAACGGCGCCCGATTCAAAATAGGAAAGCCTGGACAACCGTAGCGATTACAGGCGGTCTAACGGCTGTAGCGATTTCACTCGAATTTCCGAAAACAACGGTCGATCATGTCCTAAGCATAGGAAGGACTATTCACAACATGCGAGTTGTAACCATGAAAACGAATCTAACACTTCTGACACTCTTGGCTGTCGCGGTTTTCGCGGTACAACACCATGGCTTGGCCCAGGAAGGTCGGCCGTTGGCCGCGGCGGATGCGGAGGCTGGGGTCTCCAACTCAGATCTATCCCCCGTCGGAACGTCGACTCTCGAAAACGAGGACGAGGCCAGCTATTCCGCCCACGTAGGCGACCTGCAGCCGGTCTCAACATTCGTTGGCGACGACTCGCCGGAAGAGCCCCAGGCGAACTTTCCGGTCTACTCGTCGGAACTGGGCGGTACGGACTTTGCCAACTTTGTGGCGGGGACGGGTGAATCCTGCGGCAAAGGGTGCGGCGGTGCCTGCGGCGGGAAGGGGTGCAGCTTTGGCGGCAAATGCCGCGCGGGGTGTGACTGCCCGCTCTGTCGGCACCGGGCCTTCACCAGTCGCGCTTTTGTAGGCTTCGAGTTCCTGCAATGGTGGGATCGTTCACGTTCGATCCCGCCCCTGGTTACGACTGATGCGTCGACGACGCCCATCAATAACGGGGCTCCCAACTTCGTCCCGATCGCCTTGACCAACCCAGCAGCTGGAATCAGCCCAGACTCACGGTTGCTCTTCGGTGGCCAAGACATCGGCGGCAAAGTGCAGAGCGGTGGACGTCTCACCGCGGGGCTCTGGCTGGACGACGAACACTCCCGCGCTCTGGGTGTCAAAGCCTACGGGAACGAAGGCTTCTCGCTGAAGCAGAATTTCTCTTCCGACGGCACCCAGCCCCTCGGCTTATCATTCTTTAATACCGATCCGCTCAATGTCGGCTTTGGCGAAGATGCTTTGATCATCGCTCATGACAACTTTGGCTTGAATCGCAACGGATCGGTCGACATCACCTCGCAGAACGAATTCATCGGCGGCGAAGTATTCTACCGCAGCCTGCTCGATTCGGGCTGCAACTACCGCTTGGACGCTCTGTTCGGCTACCAGTATGCACGGGTCAACGATGACTTGCTGATGCGATCCACCATCAACGATGTCAATTCGGGTGACGTGTTCACCTTCAATGACTTGTTTGACGTCAGCAATAGCTACAACGCCGGCTTCCTGGGTGCCCAGACCGAATTCTACAAGAATAACTTCACCCTCTCGATGCTCGGCAAGATCAGCCTGGGTAACATGCGACAGAAGGCGACGATCGCTGGCTCCAATACGGCCAACGGCATCGAAACGGATGGCGGCCTGTATGCCCAACCGTTCACGAACATCGGCGAGCACTCGCGGGACATCACGGTCTGGTCCCCCGAAGCTAACTTCAAGCTGGCCTATGCGGTAACGCACGACCTCTCGTTTTCGATCGGCTACACCTTCATCTATTGGAATAAGATGGCCTTGGCGGGCGACCAACTCGACCGCAACGTCAACGCGACTCAGTTATCCGGCGGTGGTCTGATTGGCCCCGGCGACCCCACGTTCAACTTCCGCGACACCGACTACTGGTTGCAAACCATCGACTTCGGCGTCAACTGGCGGTACTAGAACCCGCAGATCGTGGCACGCGATGAAAAAAGCCCGGCAAATTGCCGGGCTTTTTTTCTTTTCGATTGGTTTGCCGCAAGAGGTTTAGGCCATGTCGCCGAAGATCTGATCGGCCGCCTGGGCATACATCTCGCCCGTCATGGCCTGGTTGTCGGCCAAGTCTCCTTCGCCTTCGGCCTCGCCACCATTGGTCAATCCAAATTCAGCAGCCGAACCGGAGAGGCGAATGACCTGGTTGTCACCGTCTCGCCGCACCATGACACGGTCCATGTGTGTACGACCTTCTCGCGTCGGGTCGGCCGACTTAAGGTCCACGTCATGATCCGTGCCCCCCTCATCGGCGACCGTCAAGATCATGGTGACCAGGTCAATGCGCGGGTTCGAGAACCCTTCCCAGCCACCCCCTAAGAATGCCGTCCAGGCGTCGGTCCCATCGGTGCTCAACAATGCACCGCTGCGTTGGAATCGCGAGTCCAGCAGGTCGTACATGCTGATGAAAGGAGACGTCAATCCCCGTTCGGCAAAGTTGTTGTTACGGCTATCAACGTTGCCGGCGATCGGAATCGCGACGCTCGCCCGGTCATTTCCAGATCCGGTGACGGGAGAAGAAAAGCTTTCCTTACCGTCATTCAGATTTTGAGGCTGGTCTTGGCTGAGCGTGTAGTCGCCAGGCTCCAGGCCGGCAAACAGGTAGGAACCGTCCGGGCCCGACCAGGTTTCCATGGAGACCGGAGTGTTGCGGAACGTGGTGCCGTTAATCGTGATGCGGACGCCTTCCAGACCGGCTTCATTCGATGCCTTGTTGGCGTCGTTGTCCATGTCGACGAAGACAAAGCCACCGATGTTACTGGGGACAAAGTCCAGGACTTCGACCGCAATATCGGCCGAGTCCGACAACGGTGTATTGGTCGGACCGCTGGTGTTGCCCAAATCGTTCACCGTCGCACTCAACGTCTTGTTTCCTGCCGTCGTCGTGCGATACATGATGCCGCCACTCAGGGCCGCATTGAGATTGGCAACCGTACCCTGCAGGGTCACGGAGTTGGTTCCGTTGCCGGAGACGGAGCTGAGACTGGAAGTATCCGACAGCGTCAAAGCACCGTCGCCAATCAGCAAGTCGACTTGCACGTCGTTGGTGCCCGCGTCGACATCCGTAATTTGGATCGGCGAGGGCACATTGGAAAGCACGTTATCGAAGTCCGTGATAAACGTCTGGCTTCCGGGCACGACGATCGTCGGTGCATCGTTGACGGGTTGAATCGTAATGTTGACCGTGTCGATGTCCGATAACGGATTACTCGAGTTCGGGTTACCCGCCGAGCCCCCGGTATTGCCATTGTCGTTGGTGTTGACGGTCAGCAGGTCATTGCCGAAGTAATTGCTGTCCGGCGTATAGGTTAGCGTGGTCAACAGGGTGTTCACCTCGCTGACCGTCCCGTCCAGCGAAACCGACCCCGTTCCGTTGTTGGTGACGTTGCCGCCGCCCGACACGTTCAGAACGCCGTTGTTGACCGACA